>JBIKPL010000428.1:0-2977 GCA_044357485.1 Cytophagales bacterium | reverse complement strand
CATGCGAAAGTCTTTATCAAAAATTTAGGACTTAATAATGCTGACAATTTACTTGTACTTCGTGATGGTAATGCCACGAAAATTGACAGTATGGCCTATAAAGCCAACGATGGGGTAGGAGTTTCATTGACCCGAAATCCTGATGTTACCGGAAATTTTGAGGATTTTTCGCAAATAGGAAATGGGACAATATTGTTTTCTCCTGGATTGACCTCAGATTTAAAATCTTTCGAAACGATATTGTCGGGTGTAAATGAAGTCATCAATACTACGCATTTTAAGTGTTTCCCTAATCCTGTAACCAAAAGCTTTTCTTATACTTCTTCTTATACTTCCCTATTGAAATTGTCCTTGATAGATGTGACTGGAAATGTATTTCCTGTGACCTATGATGCCACTTTTATTATGCTTCCTGATTTTATTTCTCCTGGTGTATATTGGTTAAAAATTGATGTTGAGGATGGGGTGTTGATGCACAAAATTGTGGTGTTGTAAAAGACACTATAAACAAGCTCCATCTGGGCTGCAAGTAGCACCATCTTGATGTGAGTGTGTATGATCCGATTTTTTTGTTTCCCAATTCGCAAATGCTTTTTCAATGGTTTGAAGAAAAACGGATTCATCTTGTGCGCCAGAAATAGCAAATTTTCTGTCTAAAACAAAAAATGGAACCCCTCTTACCTCAAGTTGATTGGCTTCTATGAGGTCATTTTTGACTTCTTGGCTAAATTGAGAAGAGGCTAAGATGCTTTTGATTTCGTCTTTATTAAGTCCAATATCATGACCTAGTGCAGCTAAGGTGGCATGGTCACCCATATTTTTACCTTCGGTGAAATAGGCCTTGAAAAGACGTTCTTCCATTTGATTTCCTAAGTTTTTACTTTTGGCAAATTGTATCAGTCGATGTGCATCAAATGAATTGTTGATGACAGCAATATCAAAGTTGTACGTTAACCCAACATTTTTTGCCGCAACGACAACTTGCTGATGCATTTGTTCTGATTGCGCAATAGAGAATCCTTTTCGTTCGGCTAAATAGGAATAAATATTTTTACCCGGCTCATATTGCATGTTCGGGTCAAGCTGGTAACTTTTCCAAATGATTTCTATGGCATCTTTGTGTTCAAATTTCGCTAGTGCAGCTTCTAATTTTCTTTTCCCTATATAACAAAAAGGGCACATAATATCAGACCAGATTTCTATTTTCATCTTATTTTATTCTTCTGAAGGTAAATGTATTCATTAATATGGGGAATTGATTTTTTTAATTTCCTTTTTTATTCCCTAAACCATTTCCTGACCACAGTTACGTGTCTTTAAATTAAGAAACGAAGAGAGTGTTAAGTGTTGAGTTTTTAGTGTTAAGTAATTTGTAAAGAATACTCAACATTCAACACTCAAAACGCTACACTTGTTTAACAACCTTTGCTTCAGGTCTTCGAAGTGAACCAAAGGTTGTTTTAAACGCTATAGGTTATTTCTCTACTAGCTTCTATTTCTATGTAAAAAAATCATCCATCGTTAAGACGTGCATCAACGTTCCGAAGATTACGATGTGACAGTGGGTTTTAGTTTGAATTTGAAATTTTTCAAGGGCGGCGTAGGTACGAATCCTTTTATATACCCTTTACAAGTTTAGTGGTATTACAATAAAGAATATTAAAGTGTTGCCCAATCATCATTCGTTTCTCTTGGTAAGAAGAAGCCTTTTATACAGTTTGGGTTTCTAACACAGATTTGAATATGATTTTTCTCTCTAAACCCTGCATTTTCATAAAGTAAATCACCTTCTGGAAAAAGACCCCTAACAGAATCAAAAGGATGAATTTTGTCTTGGTCAAGATGTAGTAATTGAATTACAGCACAATCCAAGTGTCTTAATAAATGAAATGGTGTTTTAATCCCATCAGGATTGGTATTAATGGGAAGTTTTTCTCCTGTTGTTTTAAATGTTTTTACAAGCGATTTGTATGATTCTGCAACTAATCCTATGTTAGTAGCATTTAACAAATCTAAACAATGTCCAAGGTTCAAAACTGCACCAATTACTGCCGGTTTTTTAATTTTTGAACCTTTTCTTTTTGCAGATTCAATAGCAAACTTCATAGCCCTTTCATGGTCATTCTCCCAAAAATAGCTACCAGAACCTAACCAATCATAGGTATTCTTGCTGTATTTAAGTGTTTTCTCGTCTTTGTTTAGAATCTTATCCCTAAGTTCCTCATCACAACCGTGAAAACCTACTATTAAACCGGTGTTATTGGTATACATTATTTATAGTTTGGGCTAAGTTTTCCATCTTTACCTAATATACCTGCATCTGTAAGGTATTTGATGGCATTTTCTTTACTCTCCAAAGCTTTTTCTCTACTTTTAAGAAGAGCAGCTTTTAATTGTTTTACTTCTTTATTACTCATGGTATTTTTCGTTTATCTGATTAATAATTAATGCTTTAACTATTATTTCGTACTAACTGTTACAAAATTAATAAGAATACTAAAACTTATTCTATAAAATAAATTAATAATTTATTAGAAGGATATTTTGATTGTAAAATGATATGTCAATAAATGTTTTGTTCACATTTAATTATTGTTCTCTGCCGTCGCACCTCAATTGTATCCGCTAGTTCACGGCCATTGTCTTTAAATTAAGAAACGAAGAGAGTGCTAAGTGTTGAGTTTTTAGTGTTAAGTAATTTGTAAAGAATACTCAACATTCAACACTCAAAACGCTACACTTGTTTAACAACCTTTGCTTCAGGTCTTCGAAGTGAAGCAACTATTCGTTTGAAACGCTAAAGGTCATCAACTCTACTAGCTATTAATTTCATACCTCCTAATGCAGACCCTACAAAGGGTCGAACACCACATCTCTCAACTCTCAACCTACCTCACCACCGTCACTGCGCCGGCTTTAGGTGCATAGCCAGTTTTGTTTGGGGTAATGACGTAATAGTAAGTGGCAATAGGAACTT
>JBIKPL010000427.1:0-2978 GCA_044357485.1 Cytophagales bacterium | reverse complement strand
TCCACCTAGGAGTCTGTCTCCTAGTACGCTATCCTCGGTGGCACTCTAGTCGGCACTCTCGTCGCTGTCTCCTAGGACGATGTCCTAGGTTGTGTTATGACGCCCCTACAGGGCTGTGGGCCAGTACTAGAAATTCACTTTGGTGTGAAACTCAGCGTCGAATGATTTACCACAAATAGTGACTCCGGCAGCAATTTTACCTGAGGCAGATTTTTCCGCATCCGTAATCACCAAGGCTAATTCACCTGAAATCCTTACTTCTATCAGGGTCACACAACCTCCTCCTCCTGCAAAGATATCCACACAGCCGTCAATCCCGGCACGGGCATCTAACCAAATTCGAATATAAGGAATCGCAAAGTTAGGTTTGAGCTGAATCTTACCTTCTCCTCCTATATCATAATCAAAATAAGCACCTACTTTGGCTTTGAATATTTCTGGAATAATGGTTACCCAACCCGTATTTACATTGAAATGATAACCATAATTTACCCCGGCTTCAATGGTATTGGCATCAATATAACAGTACCCTGAAGTTTCCACAAATAAACAAAGTGGCTTAATAGACGCCCATTTTGCCCTTGGTTTATCGGCCACTTTTATATACCAATCGTCTGGTGAAAATTTAGCCGCAAGGGTTAAATTTCGGGTACATAATAGCGGTTGCGTTCCGGTGGCTTGACCATTAATGACAAAAGTTTTTGTTCTTGAACTATAAGAGGCATATAACACCACTTGAAGTACGGAATTAGAATTTTGGGTGATGTAGCCAATATTTGAAGGACCATCCATTTTTACAGGTTCTTCTACCGCAGGCCCATCTGTATCGGCATTGCTATTGCCCATGGCAACTCCCCAAGAATAGAAGTTTTTGTAAATGGTGGCATATTTAGTACCATCTTTGGCTACCGCAATTTTCATGGTTCCTTCACCAGAAGTAACAAGATTTAAATCAATACCTGCCACTTTAGTGACAATAGACACATTGTTTTCATCCGCTGGCTTCACCGTTATATCTACACCGGCAACACTGAAATTCATTTCATTGGCAGTAGCTTCTTTTTTAGACGCAACACCATTTGGATCTTCAAAACGAATAGGTTGGTTTCCTCCGGCAATAATTTTCTGACTGCCATTGGTGATGGTTACAATGCCATCGGCCCCAATTTCAACCCCTTTATCATTGACTTTATCAAGCATTACCAAACTGTATTTTTTGGTTAAGGCTATTTGTGAATTTGCGGCAATGACACCGGCAATTAAATCTCCACCAAAAGCCAATCCATAACCTGCTTTGGAGGCCGATACCCTTCCATTAGAAATATCCAAATCCATATCATCATAATGGATGGCTAAATTTCTTTCGGTACCGCCAATGGCAAACCAGTTGGCATTGTCTTTTAACATGAAACCTAAATCTTTGGCATAAGAAGCTTCATAGTTGTCGAATCGCATGAAGTAATTTTTATTATCTGTTTTAATGCCTTTGATTCCGATCGATAAGTCATTCAGCTGTTTAGCCGAAATAATTAAATCATCATTCAAGGTAAAGGTATTGTTGCCATCTGTTAAAGACACGCCTGTTTCTTTGCCTAAATCACATTTAATTTTATCGACATTAAAACCAATCGTAGAAGCAGAACCATAGAAGCCCCATTCGGTACCTTTCTTGAATCCGATGGCTTTAGTATTTAAATCATAAGACAAAGTATAGGCTTGATACGAAATTTCAGCTTTGTCTTTTAAGCGGAAAGTTTGGGTACCATCACTTAAAATCAAACCATCAGGTTTGTTTGCCAATACGGAATATTTGTTAATCTTCCCTGCAATACCAATAGGCGAAACATTTAAACTATCTGCTTTTAACTTGATCGACAAGGTGCCATTGAATTTATACATCAACCTGGCATCTGCTTCCGAGAGAGATATATACGTTTTGTTGATGGCAAATTTCTTGTCTTTATAATACATGCTCAAGGCTGTATTTTTAGAGAAATCAACTCCCATATCGTCCCAACGTGCCCCAACAGATTCAGGTGAAAGTGTTACATATTTATTGGCTTCATAACTTACCTTAAACATTTTAGTGGCCGTGGTGTATTGCAAACTTTTCTCTTGGTACGCTACCCTTAAACCACTTTTTGCGGCACTCACGCTTGCCCCATCTTTGACAAAACCAAGACTATCGGTACTTACAGCAAATTTATAACTTGCCCAATCTACCAACATGCCTGCTTGAGAAGCAGCAACAGAATTACTTACCCCTTCTTTGATTAATAATGATTTATTGCTAAAGTCTATACCCAAAGATTTGTCGCCGGTACCGGCTTCTAAACCCGCTTGGGTAACTTTTAGGTAATGTTCTTCTTTGTAAGACATTGCCAATTCTTTGTTTTTCTCAAAGTTAAACGCTACATCATCGTAGTTAAATTTAAGTTTGGTTGGGTTGGCAGTTAAGTATTTTTTCTCATCATATTGAACACGGAGTGTTTTTTGATTATCCAAAGAGATGTATTTTTCACCATAGGCCAAACGGGCAAAAGTTGGCTCTACGATAAACTTCGCTTCTTTATAAATCAACCCAAAATTATCTTTGGCTTTGAAATAACCATTAAAATCTTGGATTTGCATGTTGAAATCATTCCCCAAATACTGCACATACATATCAGGTGCATATTGCAATTTGAATTCTGTTGGGGCAATGAAGGCTAGCTTGTCCATGGTTTTGAACTCTACCCCTCCATTTTTCTCAAATACCGAGAACGCTAATTTGTCTTTGGCAAAACTAAACATCGATGCCCCGTTAGGATCGTAACCCGCAGAAATGGTAGCAAAAGAGGGCACATCAAACGACAATTCATGGCTGCCATTGTTTCTGAAATAAGCAATCGAAACCCCTTCTAGTTTCAACATCGATTTGGTAGGAGAAGCAATCAACTCTTGGTCACTACCTCTTTTGAACCTAATTTCTGTTAAGC
>JBIKPL010000426.1:0-2981 GCA_044357485.1 Cytophagales bacterium | reverse complement strand
TGAAGGTATTGGAGAAGCACATAGATTAAAGGGAATAGGAAATTTTTATTTAAATGATAATGAAAAGGCCATCAAAAACTACCTATTAGCATTAAACGAATTCTCCACAATTAATGACTTAAAAAAACAAGCGCGGGTTTACAGCAATATTGGAAGACTATATGGATCACATGACTATAATAAATCATTGGAATTCTATAAAAAATCACTGGAAATCTCACATAAGTTGGGCGACCAAGAATTAAATGCAGGTTTATATTTTAACATTGCATCCATATATCAAGCGAAATCAAGATTTAAAGAGGCGCTGTTTTACTACAATCGTAGTAATAAAATATTTGAAGCTAAAAGAGATACCACAAATATGATTATAAACTCTCTTTTTACTGGGACTGTTTATTATCAACAAAAAAACTATAAAGAGGCAGAATTAAGAATTAAAAAAGTTATTGATGGTTCCATTAAGAGGAAATTATATCCAACACTCATCGACTCTTACACCTGCCTTTCTAAGATATATTATGAACAAAGTAATTTTAGAGAAGCTGAAAGGAATATAAATTTAGGATTAAAACATTCAAAAATAAATGAAAATAAGCGTTTTGAATACGATTTACTTCATGTTGCGTATCAGCTTGAATTTAAGAGAATGAATCATAAAAATGCTTTAAAATACTTAATTCAAATCTATAAATATGATAGTTTACTCCTATCAAAGAATCAAAGTGAGAATATTGGAAAAGCAAAGCGAAATCACCTTCAACAATTGAAAATACAAGAGAATGAATTGCTTATAGAAGAATCAAAATATAAAGAAGCATTCTATTGGTGGACGCTCACAATCATTTTTTTGTTGGTTTTAGTATCCTTATTGATTGGAATTGGTACTTATTTTGTATTACAAAAAATCAGAAGAAGAAAAGACATTCAACTAGAAAATAGAATTACTCTACTTGAACAAAAAACACTTCAAGGAATGATGAACCCCCATTTTATCTTTAATATTTTAAATACTATTCAATATTTCATCAATCAAGAGGATTCAAAAGAAGCCAATAAAATACTCACCATCTTTGCAAGATTGATGCGTAAACACCTTGAAATATGCTTAAAAAGCGTCATTTCGCTTACTGAAGAAATAGAATACCTCTCTCTTTATCTTGCGCTTGAGAAAATCAGGTTTAATGAAAAAATGGATTACACGGTAAATGTTCAAGGCCATATCGATTCTGAAGAAATTACTATACCTCCTATGCTAATTCAACCATTTATAGAGAATGCAATTTGGCATGGTATCATCCCGAAAGAAAGTAAGGGATTGATAAATCTTGATTTTACCCTCCAGGACAACGAACTTCAGATTAAAATAATAGATGATGGCATTGGGATTTCAAATTCTAAAAACAAAAAATCAAGCAGTCATATTAGCAGAGGGTTGGAGTTAATTCAGGAAAGAGTAAAGCTTCTGAACAAACTTAGTGTGAAAAAGATTAGCATCTACGAAACGCAAACTGGCAAATCTGGCACAGAGATCCTAATTACAATCCCATTATAAAAAAAAGGGAGCAATGTGCTCCCTTTAACATAAACCAAAACTAAACCAAAAAATTTTCATATCATCCTTTTACATCGGAATCAAAATAATTAAATCTCAAATCATATTTTCTTAGTAATTATTAAATAACGGGAAAACGGAATAAGTATTATACCCAATCAAAGAAAAATCTTTCCAATGAATAGTTTATTTTAAAAAAACATCTTTTTGAATAAAAATCATTGTGTTATGTTTGTTTATGAGTTTTGAGAGACCCCAGAATTTTATTGAAGCATTAATATTTGCTTCAGATAAAAGCATTACTGAAGAAGAAATTTTTGAAGTTTTATCTGAACTATTGGAAGAGCCATTAAAAATTGAAGAAATTAGAGAACACATTGAAAGCATATGTTTTAAGTACAAAGAATTAGATCTTGCTATTGAATTGGTTCAGTTAAATAATGGATATCAATTTTTGACCAAGAAAGATTACCACTTAGTAATCAACCAGTTGCAAGTACAAAGATCTAGGAAAAAATTAAGTCAGGCAGCACTCGAAACGCTATCCATCATTGCCTATAAACAACCCATTACCAAGCTAGAAGTTGAGCAAATTAGAGGGGTGAATTGTGATTACACAGTTCAAAAACTACTCGAAAAAGAATTAATTACTATTACAGGAAAATCGGATTCAGTGGGCAAACCACTTTTATACGGTACGAGTAGTATATTTATGGATTATTTTGGAATTAATTCAACAAAAGATCTACCGCAGATCAATGATTTCAAATCTGAAAAAAATACAATTGGAGAACAAGCAGAGTAAAGATTACATTTGAAATAAATATTTTAAAAAAAGCAGGTTTGAAATTCAAAATCTTCTTAATTTTATATCAATAATAAATCGCGAATAAAGTGTAAATTTCTAAAGATGAAGTCGCCAAAAAAAACAACAAAAAGCGAAGGACCAAGCAAAAAAGCAGGAAAAAGTCCAGTGGAGGAGCAAAATAAATTGACAGATCCTAAAGAATTAAATCGACCTAATCTTGATGATGACGATGAATTCGACATCCCACTTGATGATGACATTCAGGATTTCGATAGTTTTGACGATGAAGACGACGACTTTTAAATAAAAAGACCTCTTTACCTATTAGGCATTCAGTTTTCTGGATGCTTTTTTTAATTAATTCCATAACAAAATGATTTTAAAAGAAGTTGATAACTCCACTTTAGCGACAGAATTTCTTCATGTTGCACGTGAACTTTATAAAAATGATCCATTTTGGGTTTGTCCACTAGATAAAGATGTCAAGGCTGTATTTGATCCAAAAAAAAATAATTTTCATTCACATGGAAGCTGTACGAGGTGGGTATTAAAATCAAGCGAAGGGAAACTTATCGGCCGCATTGCAGCATTTATCAATGAAAATAAGGCTTATCAACC
>JBIKPL010000425.1:0-3006 GCA_044357485.1 Cytophagales bacterium | reverse complement strand
CTGGTATTATTTGGACTTAGCCTCGTATTGTTTAGCACCATGGGAGGTGAATTTTTACCACAATTAGATGAAGGAGATTTTGCGGTTGAAACCAGGGTAATGACCGGTAGTTCCTTATCAGAAACTATTGATGCGTCTTTAAAATCAGGCAAATTGTTAATGAAAAAATTTCCTGAAATCAAAAAAGTAGTGGCAAAAATAGGGAGTTCTGAAATACCGACCGACCCAATGCCCGTGGAAGCTTGCGATTTAATGATTATTTTAAAAGACAAAGACGAATGGGTAAGTGCTAGTAACAAAGAAGAATTAGCAGAAAAAATGAGTAAAGTACTCGAAGATATTCCCGGTGTAAGTTATAGTTTTCAACAACCCATTCAGATGCGCTTCAATGAATTAATGACAGGTGCTCGTCAAGATGTGGTGATCAAAGTATATGGAGAAGACTTAGAGGAACTCAGTAAACAAGCCAATAAAATAGGAAAACTAATCCATAATGTAGCAGGATTAGAAGATCTTTATGTAGAAAAAATAACTGGTTTACCACAAATTGAAATTCGTTTTGATAGAAGTAAAATTGCACAGTTTGGTTTAAACATCAGTGATATTAACGATGCAATTCAAACCGCATTTTCAGGAAAAGTGGCAGGTTTGGTATTTGAAGGTGAAAAAAGATTTGAAATGGTGGTTAGACTCAAAGAAGAAAACAGGAAAGAACTTTCTGATGTTCAACACTTATTTATCACAAGTGCTACCGGTCAACAAATTCCACTCAACCAAGTGGCCGAAGTGAGTTTCAAAGACGGTCCCAATCAAATTCAAAGAGACGATACCAAACGTAGAATTATTGTAGGATTTAATGTTAGAAATAGAGATGTGGAAAGCATTGTTACCGAAGTAAAAAACAAAATTGAAAAAGGTATGAAATTACCGGTAGGTTATAGTGTTACCTATGGTGGAAGTTTTGAAAATTTACAAGAGGCAAAAAACAGGTTAATGATTGCCGTACCCATTGCGCTTTTATTGATATTTGTACTTTTGTATTTCACTTTCCATTCAGTAAAACAAAGCATTTTAATTTTATCTGCAATTCCACTTTCCGCTATTGGGGGAATTGTCGCGTTATGGATGCGAGGAATGCCTTTCAGCATTTCGGCTGGCGTAGGTTTCATTGCCCTTTTTGGTGTAGCCGTACTGAATGGCATCGTGTTGATTTCATGTTTTAACCAACTAAAAACAAGTGGAATCAGCAATATCAAAGAGATCATCAGACAAGGCACCGCGACCAGACTTCGCCCTGTAATTATGACGGCCATGGTTGCGTCTTTAGGTTTTTTACCTATGGCTTTATCAGGAGGTTCAGGAGCGGAAGTTCAAAAGCCATTAGCCACCGTAGTGATTGGAGGATTACTTTCTGCCACCCTTTTGACCCTGGTAGTGCTGCCTGCGCTCTATTATTTAACCACTAAAAAAGAGCTAAACTAAAAAAAATCGATAATGAAAAAGCACCTATATCTCATGACAATTCCAATATTGGTATTGCTCATCACTTCGCAAATCAGTTTTAGTCAAGCGTTGACAGACCTAACGATTGAGCAAGCAGTTAATACCGCACTTGAAAATAACGTATTGATTAAAACCTCAATTTTAAATGAAAACGCCCAACAAAGCTTAATTAAAACGGCATTTGATTTATCGAAAACAAACCTTTCGCTTACGTATGGGCAAGCCAATACCATATTTAAAGACAATAATTTTGTAATCAATCAAAACTTTACGGCCATAGCCACGGGCGCTGCACAAAAAAAATACTTGAGTGCTCAAGCCAACTTGGCAGTACAACAAACTGCTGTAAATAAAAATGAATTAAAATACCAAGTACAACAGGTCTATTACCAATTGT
Organism: Cytophagales bacterium; assembly: GCA_044357485.1. GTDB lineage: Bacteria > Bacteroidota > Bacteroidia > Cytophagales > UBA9547 > CALPQG02. Next base: position 1,106 of record JBIKPL010000425.1, on the reverse strand, counting down.
TATACTATCAACATAAGGCAAGTCTTTTAATGCACCAAGACAGTATCTATAGTAACTTTGTAAGAGCAGGCGAATTGAGGTATAAAACCGGAGAAAGTAATCTATTAGAGAAAACTACGGCCAATTCACAATTGTCTGAAACCAAAAATTTAATTCAACAAAATGAAGCTGATATTCAAATTACAACCTCAAAATTACAATTATTATTAAATACAAATGCGCCAATACAACTTTACAAATTAAGTAAAATGAAAATAGATTCTCCCTCGATAGAAGACACAATTATGGTCAATAAAAACCCAATGGTTGACTATTTTCAAAAATCTATTTTAGTATCCAATACATTCACTAAAACTGAAAAAACAAAACTAATTCCTGAATTAAGCATTGGCTATTTTAATCAATCTTTACAAGGAATTCAAAATGTTAATGGCAAGGAAAAATATTTTGATATCTACGACCGATTTCAAGGTATAAACATTGGCATAGCAGTTCCTATTTGGGCAGCATCAATAAATGCCAAAATTGAAGCTGCTAAAATCAATGAAAAAATAGCCAATCAAAATCTAGTGTATTGTCAAGCGCAATTGAATAATGAATATAGTATGGCAGTAAAGGAGTATAAAAAATGTACCTTATCACTAGATTATTATGAAAAAACAGCACTCATTCAAGCAGAACAAATACTTGTGAATGCCCAAAAGTCTTTTAAAGGGGGAGTGATTGATTATATAGAATATACCAATGCACTTAACAAAGTATTAACTATTAAAAACAATCACTTAAATCAATTGCTCAATCATAATTTAGCCGTTATTAAACTAGCGTACATTACAGGTCAATAGCCGATAAAGCACGCATAATAAAGACATTCAGTCAACTTATTCAACCCTAATTGAACCCAAAAATCATGAAACATATACTTCTCCTTGCATTTACCTTAAGCTTATTCTCTTGTTCTAAAAGCCCAGACAAAAATGAAGTAAGTACAGACAGCACCTCCTCACCTTTACTGATAGATTTATCACCGTCACAATTCAAGATGGCCGAAATACAATTGGGCAAAGTAAGTACTCGAAACATGAGCCAAGTTATTAAAGTTACAG
>JBIKPL010000424.1:0-3027 GCA_044357485.1 Cytophagales bacterium | reverse complement strand
TCCACGATTGGCGAAACACTTTTAAAGCATTCGTATCAGGGCTCGCTATAAATTGATCAGATTTGCGGGTCATCGAATCTAGTTTCACTTTAAAATTGGCATAACCCGGCATCACAATTTCATCCGAAATTTGTATCAATAGCGCACTTCTATCGGTATTGGGAACCTCCGGATTAGGCAATTCGTCTGAGTCTTTGTGTTTAGCCACACAATAACACAACATCAGTGATATTGCACAAATAAGTGAAACCTTAAGCCATTTTAACTGCAACATATTGATGACATTTTAAATAGAAACCTACAGGATAAACCAATAACCTGTAGGGCATTCATTTTTTGTGATTTTACAAATTTAGCATTAATTGAATATTATAACCCAAATTTGTTTTTGATTTTAGTTTCTGCGCTGTTTACCTGAGGAATTGTTAAATCCCAATAACCTGTATTGATTAAATCATTGAAAATATCATCAGAAAAAGCCACATCGGCACCACTTAATTTACAAACCCTTAAGGCATAAACAAAGCCTAAACCTTCACCCAAAGCATGTGCTTGTTCCGCGGCAGTTGGCAAGTCTTTCCATTTTCCTAAATAACCTAGCGCAGCCTTGGCAAGGGCTTTTTCAAATGTTAGCCTGATAATATCTGCTTGTATTTTAACCATTGCTTTGTCGTTGTTTACTACAGCCGCACGACCTTTTAAAAAAGCACTATGTAAGGCATTTAAAGCTTTGTTTGTTTTAGGGTTATAAGGATTATATTCCCAAGCATAGGTACCCAAAAGACTTTCTCCACTAGTAGCGCCTGCAGCAGAACCTAATATATTTTTTTGGGTCAACATACCATAAGCCTTGTCCCAGTTTTGTTCCAATTGTGTATATTTTGTACCGGTGACAATTGATGTATTGTCGGCATCAATATTATTTAATAAAACATTACTGATATAATCAATTTGATAAACCCCAATTAATGATTTTTGAATAACTTGCCCCCATTCAATTCCTTTTTCGTCTACTAGGTATTTTTTGGTATCCGCAATAATTTTCCCAGCGACACCTTTTGCTGCCGTTTTACTTACTGAATCGCTGGCACTTGCCAACTTCTCTAAAAATGATGCTATATCAACACGGATTTTATCAGCATCCGTAGTTGAAAATGAAGACGCTACGGTACTTTTAATTTGTAAACCCGAAGCATTTGCAGCCGCATAAGTACCCGTAAATGGACTGCTACTGTTAGCATAAATATTTTTTAAGATGGAAACACTAAGTGCTTTAGTTGAATCCACACTTGTTTTAACATAAGCCGTTAAACCAGCAAACATCATATTGTAAGTTCTACCAACACTACGATCAACCGTAGAATCACCTGCTGTATTTAAAAAATTATTTGAGTAAGACAAGGTGTCAATGGTGGCATAAAAAATAACTTTTCTCAATGTAGGGATTACCTCCCCGTCTTTCTTTTCTTCTTTTTTACATGATGAGCAGCAAACTATTGCTAAAAGCACACATAAAGTCCCTATTTTATTCATTAGTATATTATTTAGATTGATTATAAACTGAATGCAAGTTTACTGCTTAATTATAATTATTCCAAATAGTGAATGGTTTTTTTAGAATAATTCTAAATAAGAAAAATATACTTTTCTAAAAATTGCCTCAACAACAAAAATCGATTTCACATCAAGTAGTGCTAAATTCAATAAATACCACTCCCTTTTTAACAATTTACCTCATATTAACCAGCTTAAAATTTCATTAAGTACTTCGATATGACTATTATTGTAACTTATAATTTTCACATGACTGACCGCAAAACACCTACTAAAACCACGCTTGTACTTGGAGCAAGTACCAATCCGGAGCGGTATGCGTTTAAGGCGGCAAATCTATTGCTCCAACATGGTCACGAAGTTGTCCTCGTAGGTATAAAGAAAGGGCACATTGCTGGGCATGCCATAGCACAGGACAAAACTAGTATTCCTAAAAACATAGACACAATCACCCTTTATATTGGTCCACAAAACCAAGCAGAATGGTTTGATTATATAGTAAAAGTAAATCCAAAACGCATTATATTTAATCCTGGCACAGAAAACGAAGCCCTTGAATTGCTCGCACAACAACACAACATTGCCGTTGAACAAGCCTGTACACTCGTACTTCTACACACAGGACAATATTAAAAACCAATCAAAAAAAATGAAAAAAATACTCTTATTTTCAATTGCATTCTTTTACATTTCATACACTTTTGCGCAAACGTATTGCACACCTTATTATAATTATGGTTGTACCTATATGGGGATCAACCAAATTGTTATTGATTCTGCATTTACTACTATCGCCAACACGAATACTTTAAGTCCTGGTTGTCAAAATTACACTAGCGGTTATGCTGATTTCACGCAAAGCAATCCGCTTACTACCCTATACACTGGAAACACATACAAAGTAACCATCTATGGACTTGGCGGTTACAGTCAATCTGTTGGTCTTTATTTTGACTACAACAACAATGGGGTATTTACAGATGAAGGTGAATTTATAAGTACAAATGACATACTTTACCAGTATAATTTTATTACAATCAATGTGCCTATTCCTTCTAGTGCCTCTATAGGAAAAACTAGAATGCGAGCAGTAGCATCTTATACCACTTATCCACTTGATGTAAATAGTGCCTGTTCTCAGTCTTTCACTCATGGGGAAACAGAAGATTTTTTAATTAATATCGATAGTGCTCCCATGTCGTATGTATCAAGCACCACCAATGCTATTCCAAACGGCACTAAAGTATTTCCAGCTGATACTAGCCAATACGTATTGCAAGTACAAGTACAAACACAAAACTCTAGCCAACCGCTTACAATAAGCGATATCGTATTTACAACCTCAGGCACAAGCAATACATCTAGAATTAAAAATGCAAAACTTTGGTCTACAGGCAATAGTTTCACCTTGGATTATACTAATCAAATCGGAAAAACAATTGATAATCCAAATGGAACATTTACAATTAGTAG
>JBIKPL010000422.1:0-3042 GCA_044357485.1 Cytophagales bacterium | reverse complement strand
TGTAATCTTTGCCATATTCAATCGCCTCATCCATAGAAGGAAATTTGTTTTTAATTAAAATAGGCACAGAAGGCATTGTATCAGGGTCGGCAGGATAATAATGCACATTGAAAGTAACAATTCTACCACCTTTATTTTGGCTAACCCCTAACCAAAAATGATGTTCTTTCTCATTCAATTTTACACTTCTTTTTAATATAATCATCTTTTTAGTGTTGAGTTTTTAGTGTTGAGTTTTTAGTAAAAGTATTACTTCGTAAATAGTTAATTCACTAACTCAATCTTTATTGAACAAAGTTAACATTATATCTCAAATATTGCATGACTGAACTGTTAAAACCGTAACTTGCCAACAAATACTATCTTAATTTATGAATTACATTTCTGCAGAGAATATTTCAAAGTCTTATAGCGAAAAAATATTGTTTAATAATCTTTCTATTGGAATCAGTAGGGGGCAAAAAGTGGCCATGGTTGGGGTAAATGGCTGTGGTAAAACCACTTTAATGAATGTGTTGGCCGGTAAAGAGACACCAGATTCAGGAAAAGTAAGCGTTAGAAATGGCGTTTCTGTAGGTTATTTAGGGCAAAACTTCGACTTTGTTAGAGAGTCAACTATTGAAGCCAATATCTTTAATGACGACAATCCTCGTCATAAATTAATCAAAGATTACGATTTAGCAGTAATGGATCCAGAAGTAAATCCTGATTATTTACAGGAATTGATGGATAAAATGGATGCATTACAGGCTTGGGATTTTGAAGTAAATGTAAAAACGGTACTGGGTGTTTTAGGAATAGATGACCTTGAACGCACCATGGATACCCTTTCTGGTGGGCAATTGAAACGTGTGGCTTTGGCCAAAGTATTGATTGAAGCACCTGATTTGTTGATCATGGATGAGCCTACCAACCATTTAGATATCGAAATTATTGAGTGGCTTGAACAACAAATTAATTCTAACTTTCAAACGGTATTGATGGTAACCCATGACAGGTATTTCCTTGATAATGTGGCCAACGAAATTTTGGAATTAGACGGGGGAGAGATTTTTCCTTACAAAGGAAATTATGCCTACTTCCTTGAAAAGAAAGAAGAAAGAGAACAAATACTTGCCTCTGAGGTCGATAAAGCTAAAAATCAATTAAGAAAAGAAGCCGAATGGATGCGTCGCCAGCCTAAGGCGCGTGGTACAAAGGCCAAATATAGAATTGATGCTTACCATGAATTGAAAGCCAAAGCTGCCTCTGGTAAAGTAGAGGTGAAACTTGATTTGGACATGAAAGTGACTCGTCAAGGTGGAAAAATTTTAGAGTTAACAAAATTAGAAAAGTCTTATGGTGATTTAAAAGTAGTCGACGACTTCTCTTATATTTTTACCAAAGGAGATAAAATTGGTATTGTAGGTAAAAATGGGGTTGGTAAATCCTCTTTCTTGAGTGTACTTACAGGCGCTCAAGAACCCGATGGCGGCATGATTGACCGTGGTACCAACACCGTATTTGGCTATTTCAAACAAGAAGATTTCTCTTTCAATGAAGATGATCGTGTGATTGATGTGGTAAAAGAAATTGCTGAATTCATTGAATTGCCTGATGGAAGTGTGATTTCGGCGTCTATCTTTTTAACTAAATTTTTATTTCCACCTGCCATGCAATACGGTAGGGTTGGCAAATTGAGTGGGGGAGAGCGTAAGCGTTTGCAATTGCTTAAGGTGTTGATTACCAATCCTAATTTCTTGATTTTGGATGAACCAACCAATGATTTAGACATCATGACCTTGAATGTTTTGGAAGATTTCTTGCAGAATTTCAAAGGTAGTTTAATCATTGTTTCGCATGATAGGTACTTTATGGACAACTTGGTCGAACACTTGTTTATCTTTGAAGGAGACGGGGTAATCAATGATTTTCCTGGAAACTATACCGATTACAGAGACATGTTGGATGAATTGGAAGCCGAAAAACAAGCCAATTTGAAAAGTGGTAAAAAAGACGAACCTAAAGTTTCGACTTCTTTTACAGAAAATAAAAAAGCCACTTTCGCAGAACAAAAAGAATATGCCAATTTAGAAATCGAAATAGACAAACACGAAAAAGAAAAACATGATCTGGTAAACAAATTAACCAGTTCTGGTGGCAAAGGTTTTGAAGAATTGAATGATATTTCGAAAAAAATAGAATTAATTACCAATCAAATTGATACCAAAACTTTGCGCTGGTTAGAATTAGCAGAGAAAATGTAAACGTAGTAGTCCATTATTTTTATGCTATTAAACATACTGTTGATTTCAAATGTTTGAATTCAACAGTATGTTTTTTTTATAGCGAAGTTTATGGCTGCGTATCTTTTAAATAAATCGCTTATCTTATTTTGTTTGGACTTAAAAAAATAATCAAAACGCCTAAAATCAACCCCTCTGTTCCTCCTTTTTTTACCTAAAAAAACTATCTTTGTAAATTAAGACCAAAGGCAATCTTTGGCTTGAAATAGCTAAACATTCATTTAATCCGTTTTAAATTGCTTAAGTGTTTGTTGTCAGTTCATTATATCTAAAATAAACCTTCAAAACTCATATATCCTTATGATTTTTTTTGCAAAAAGTAATCAAGGTACCTTCTACGCAGTAGAATCTAAAAATCCAATAGACAATTATACCAAAGAAAAATTAGCTTGGTTGCTCGATGGAACGGTTTTAGACGATGCTGCCCTTACAGGTTTATTTGTTGGACCTCGCAAAGAAATGGTAACCCCATGGAGTACCAATGCCGTAGAAATTACCCAAAATATGGGTATTGAAGGTTTAGTGAGAATTGAAGCTTTTGAACAAGTGAACGATGAAAATACGTCCTTTGATCCGATGCTACAACGTTTGTTTAAAGGCATTGAACAAGATGTGTTTACAATTTTAACCGTTCCAGAACCTGTTCTTTATATTGAAGATATTGCGGCTTACAACAAGGCCGAAGGTTTGGCTTTGAATGAAGATGAAGTCAAATATTTAGATTCAGTGGTGGCAAGAATCGGTCGTAACTTAACTG
>JBIKPL010000423.1:0-3042 GCA_044357485.1 Cytophagales bacterium | reverse complement strand
ATTTTTTAACTATCCACCGTATCCCTACTTTTGCCTTTATGATGTTTGTTACATCACAATGGTTACGACGACTGTGGATGCAGCTAAACCTTTCACAAATTGTTCTCCATTGGTAAGGTCTAAATTTAAATTCAATTCTTTTAAAATTGTTTCATCGTTGATGTCTACCCCATTTTTTTCTAGGGTCTCCAAAAGCGTTGATAAAAATTTTGCTCTTGCGGCAGTGCTGGTTTTTAGTCTGTTACCTAGCGCTTTAAGGTTTTTTGAATTTGGCATTGCGTAAAAAATTAAAGATAGTGCTTACTTCTTTTTTTAAGTGTCATTTCAGCTTATTCACACTTTTAAGCAAAATACAATGTATTTACTGCTCAATGATTGATAGCGTTTTTTCTAGTCCTAACCTGTTAACTAAAAAGCTTAACAAGTCATCGACTTTATCTGCTTCGTATTGGTCAAAAAAACGTTTTAATTTGGGTGTTAGGGTTTTGTCTGAAAACAATTGATGACATAAACTGCAGGGGCCAACCGCCGAATTACCACTTGGTAGTTCTAGGAATAATAAAGGATCGTGTTGTTGAATAATTCGATACAGTTCTCCAAAACCTTGACGTTTCATCACCCTTAAACTAATGCTTCCTTCAGCTTTTTCCCAAAGTGATTTTAAGGATAATTCGTTTGCATTTCCAATCGAAATCCCTTTGGTTGACCTGTTAAAAGTAGAACAGCAAGGGTATGTTTCCCCATCATAAAAAACGGTAATGTCATGATTAATCCTTCTATAGCAACAAAGCGCATCTAGTTGAAGGTCAAGTTTGTATGTGTCCTGTGAAATGTTGTTTTTAGCCGCCCTCCCCACTTTAGCCACGTATTTGTTGATGAAATGGACATATTGATAGTTTACAATTTCCGGTAATAGCAATTCTGTTTTTTCTGCTGTAGAAAAAAAAGTACCTATAATATAGATGGGTAGGTGATGTTTTTCTGCTGCTTGGGCAATGTGTATAATGTTACTGGAGGGAACAAATTGTGCGTGGCTTGGGTCATGGCTGATATTTAACCTTAATAAACCTAAACGGCTTAAGACGCCCACCATTTGCATCGTTTCTTCGGCTGAATTGGCCCAATGGCCTGCTGTGGCGATGGTAAAGGGGAGTCCTTTTGATTTTAAAAGTTCTCCTAAAACAACTATTTCATCATAATATAGCATTGGTTCTCCTCCTGTAAATCCTACAGAACTAAAAGAATGCATGCCTGCTGCTTCATTGATTAGTCTTTTGGCCAATTCAATAGGCATTTTTTCATTTCTTTTGGGGTGACAATGGTAACAACAAAAATCACAAGTTAAGGCACATGTTAAGGTGTAATTCAAAACCAATACATTTTCTTCTTTGCCTTCCCAATGATGCACATCGGTCGGTACCCAATCTTGTAGGGGCGAAGCATCTAAAAAATTATTTTCCATAAAAGTAAAATTCGTAATCATTTAATTCGAACCAAAAATACTGTTTCGATAAATATATTTAAATGATATTAATTTTGTTTCAAACTGATTTTAAGAAGGTATGTGAAGGCGATTATGCTTGTTTTGCTTTATCGCATGTTGTGTAAATAATAGTTTAAATTATTTTTTAGATTAATCTAAATATATTTTATATTGCATTGATAAAGAATAGGGCATTTGTGTGGGTAACTTTAGTGAAGTGCTTGCTTATATTGTCGTTGTATTTGAGCTCATCAATGATGATGCTTGGGAGAAAATTATGAACCTACACTTATTTTTGCGAGCATCGCCGCAGGAACTGGAATTGCGCAATGCAATTTGAATGTATTCTAATTTACTATTAAAGCTTTATTGATTACCATGGAGGTGAATCTCTTGAACCAATTATTGTAGTACATGCTGAGTTATACCGAAGAAAATTACCTGAAAACCATATACCATCTTTCAGAAAGTGAATCTAAAGAGGTAAGTACCAATGCGATTGCCGAGGCGGTGAGTACCAAACCTGCTTCTGTGAGTGATATGCTTAAAAAATTGGCCCAAAAATCTTTGATAGATTATGTGAAATACCAAGGGGTAACTTTGACTGAAGAAGGTAGGGTTAAGGCCTTGAAAATTATTAGAAAACATCGCTTATGGGAAGTTTTTTTGGTCAATAAATTGAATTTCAATTGGGATGAAGTGCATGATGTGGCGGAAGAACTTGAGCATATCAAATCGCCATTGCTCATCAAACGTTTGGATGACTTTTTGGGCTATCCAGCCTTTGATCCACATGGTGATCCTATTCCAAGCGAAGACGGTATTATAAATCATAAAGTTTGTGTGCCTCTGAATACGTTAACAATTGGTGCGGTTGGGGTAATTGTTGGTTTAAATGAAACAGCAAGTACTTTTTTGAAGTTCTTAGACAAAATTGGGGTGTATATTGGGGTGAAGGTAAAAGTGTTGGATAAAAGTGCCTTTGATCATTCATTTGAAATTGAAATTGACCAAAAAACAATTTTAATGATTTCTAATGAAGTGGCTAAAAACCTAAATGTAAGCGAATAATTGAACCTATTATAGCACTATAAAATATGAACTTATCTCCCAAATATGTATTGATTTTGTTTGTTGGCCTTTTAACATTGGCTTGTACAAAAGAATCTTCGAAGAATTCAAGGTTAAACATCGTTTGTACCACCGGCATGATTGCTGATGGGATTAAAAATATAGTGGGTGAAAAAGCAGATGTCACGGCTTTGATGCGTGCAGGGGTCGATCCTCATTTATACAAAGCTACCCAAGGGGATATACAAAAGCTCTCTAATGCGGATATTATTGTGTATAATGGGTTGCATTTAGAAGGTAAAATGGCAGAAGTTTTGCACAAATTGGCTAAAAAGAAAACGGTGATTGCTGTTGCTGATGGACTTTCGGATACGGAACTTAGGAAATTAAATGCCACAATTTTTGATCCTCATATATGGTTTAGTGTATTGCATTGGCAAAAGGCAATGGCATTTGCCGCTAAACAAATTGCACTTAAAGATACCTTG
>JBIKPL010000421.1:0-3050 GCA_044357485.1 Cytophagales bacterium | reverse complement strand
CATCTTGAGCTCCCGTAATTAATGGAATAGATTGTAAATCTTTACCATCATATTCGTTTAATCCTACTCTATAAAATTCCGCATAATCTCCAAAGAAACCAACAAACGCTTTCTTATCATTATAATCTGTTAAATCTTTGAAATGTTTGTCTAACCATTTTCTTTGATGGCTGAAATGACTTGACAATTTTGATCCATCATAAGAAATTGCAAATGAGGTTAAAAAGTCATTAGTTAATTTACTTTTTTGCTGAGCTGTAACTGATTTTATAAATAATTCTTCTACTTTAGAGAATCCTTTTTCATTTGTAGAACCTTTAAACTCTCTTTCTCCTTCTTGTGTTTCAACAACAACAGCAGGTTTAAAAGTTTCTATCGCTGTTAAAGGTGTACCCGTAGCGTTTAAGGATTGAAACATATCAAATGCCCAATCATCATTACTTGGTTGTATTATTGTGAAACAGCATCTTTCTGTCAAATAATGACAAACAGAAAAAAGTTGAACTAATTCGCTAATTATATACGAAATAGATTTTTTTTCTATTATTTCTTTTTGATTGACTAACTCTTTTAAATGAGGTCTATCATATAACCAAATATGCTCTTCATCAATATGTTCTAAAATCTTCCAAGAAGGAATAAAATCATCATCATCGATTTTGTGTGCTTCTATTACTTTACTTTTTAACCAACCATCTATAGACTTAATATTTTGAACAATTTTTTCACCAAACTTTTCTTTGTCAAGAATTGGATATTCAGAATCAATAGAAATTGCATGTATAAATGAGCCTAAATAATTTGCAATTGGAGAAGAATAATTATCATCAACTAGACCATCTCTTGTCCATTTATCTTTTTGACCTCTTATTATTTTTGGCTTTCTTCTAGGTGTTCCTCTACCTAAATCAAGACTAAATATTACAATTAATTTCTCTTTCCAGTTTTCACAAATTTCTGATATTTCATTTTTTAATGGCTCTGTTGATTTAATTTTTTTACTAACTAAAGTAAGTTGTTTATACAATAAAGTTGCGAAAATTGAAATCGTTGATAATCGCTGTTGACCATCAATTAATTTATCTATACGAGCAGGAAGAGCTTGTGTGTCTTGTGGTTGAATATTATTTTTATTTATTTCAGCAACAGTAATTATTGTCCCTAAAAATCTTATTTCATCATCATCTATACCTTCGGCTAATCTTTCTATGCCTTTGGAAATATCTTCTAATAATTGTTCAATATTATCTGAATCCCAACTATACTCTCTTTGATATAATGGTATGTAAAAACCCATTCCTGGTTGTTGAAAAAAATCAAACACACTTCTGTTTTCAGTTACAAATGCTTTCTCAATGTTAATCATAATTACTTATTAAAATTTTAAATATTACAAACTTCGTTTACCACCACTTAATATTGCTAAAAATAAATCAAGTACAGCATAGTTTTTTTTTCATTAGATGCTAACAATTTTTGAATAACCACCAATTTTATTATTTTGAAATTCTACCGATAAAATATTCTTCATTTTTATCTGCTTTAAAAAGATTAGTTAAAATATCTTCAATTACTAATTTTGAAATTTTAGATTCGAGTTCTGAAAGATTCCTAAAATCATTTATCTCTTCACTAATTTGTATTGTTAAATAACCTTTATTCACAAAAGCTTTTAAAGGCATTCCTAACTTATTATTAGTTGTTTTAAATTCATTTTTATAGGTATTCCAAACTTCTTGAAATTCAGTATTCAAAATTAAGATATCAGTCAAAACCTTACCACTTTTTTTATAGATTTTTGATAGGGCAATCAACAAAATTATCTGATGAGGAGCAAGACTTCCTCTAGCTCTGTCTCTTTTTAGACCATCTATAAATTCTTCTGGATTCATATTTAGTATTATTAAATAAAAAAAGATTAAACTTTATTTCTGTCTACTATTTCGAAGAAATAATCATCTGCGTAATTGAATTTATGTTCAAAACCAGGAGTTTGTCTTAATTCCAAAACGTGTTTTGCACCACCTTCAGCATACTCACTAATAATAGTTAGTATTTTTCTTGAATCAAGTATGTCATCCGATTTAGCACCTTCAATTTTACCAATTGCCATCAACATTAAACCATTAGCAATAGTATCTGAACCGTTTGAAATCATCTGAAATTCAAAAGATGTTTGATTAGGTAATGGAGCTCCAACCTCTCTTTTATCATTAATAAACCCTATAATAGCTGACCAAGCATATACTTGCCAATATTTTGAGAAAAATTTATCATCTTGTTTGGACAGACTTTCTTGCTTCCGACTAAAAAGATCTCTAACTTTTAAAACATTATCACCGTAATGAACCTTTTTTTTATTTAATTCAATAATTAATTTTTCTTTCATTTTTGGATTATTTAATAGTTGTAATAAAAGTTTTTTTATTGGTTCTAGAATCAATACCATTTACATCAATTAATTGATTTTTGAATTCATAGTATTTTACAATTTTGGCTTCTTTAATCAATTTTTCTCTTTCGCTTGAATCTAGTAATGCGTAATCTTTTGACATTATTATCATTTGATCAAAAGATTTACCAATGTTAACAGTTAGATTATATGTATTGATGTGGTCTAAATCGGATGTTGGAGCGTCAGCAACAATAGGATATGCTTTTTTCATTTTTTTCTCACTCAATGAGAGAAATGCATTTGCGACAGCAAGTTTTTGAGCAACTATCTCCGCAGTGTTCAAATCAGACAATATTTTTTTAGTCCCTTTGTCTATAATTCTTATACCGTTATCTATTTCAATTTCACCTTGGGTATTTCCTCCTAGATATAAAGAATACAATCTATTACTCTCAGACTGAATTTCAGTTATTAAATTAGAATAAGCAATTGACCGTAAATTCCCAATACTCTTGACAAACATCTTTATATAATCTGAAGCTATGCTTTCCGCAAATGAAGTGTCAAAACTAACCATTGTCTTTTCTTTTTCAATTAGGTCGTTTTTTAATCCTTCTTCTAAAATAGCAATTTCTGATTTTACATATCTTAAAGT
>JBIKPL010000420.1:0-3058 GCA_044357485.1 Cytophagales bacterium | reverse complement strand
GCAATATGATTGCTAGCTTTTTTTGTGTTTAAAAACTCGTAGTTTTAATTCATGATTACAAATTTTACATGCAATAGACAAAACGTAACAAATTGAAATTCAGAAACATTTAGAATAAATATTTTTTTAAAATTCATTAGGATTTAAAATTTTTAAGATAAATATTTGTAACCACTTTTATTTTAAATTTTATGAAACATCACTTTTCAAAAAACCAGCATTTAGCATTTGCTGGCCTTGCACTCACATTGTCTTTTAATTTTGTAGAAGCGCAAATACTTTACACCCCAAATGGCACAGTGGGAACATCAACAACAACTAATATCGGTGTTAATATTACAAACCCAGAAACACCTTTACACCTTGTAGGAGAATTTAAAATGGGTACAACTGCTGCCCTCAGCGATCGACAGAAGTCGATACTTAAATTTGGAGATGGAAACTATGTAAAAATAGGAGAATGGGAATTAGATGATCAATTGTCTTTTTTCGCCAATAGAGGATACAATTTTACAGGAGGAAATTTCACTACCAGTGGTATGCTTAGTTGTGCCAGTGTTACTTCTCGTGGGTCTGATTTTGTTTTAGGTATCAACGATGGTCGTTTTCAAGGTATAAAACCAGCTCAAAGAGCATTAGTACATGAAATATCAACGCTAAAAGATATTTTAATAATTAATTATGGTGGGGATTTTGAAGATGGAACGTTGGTTCAAAGTGATTTAACCATAAATGGAAATCTTTTTTCCAATACAAATTTTACTGCCGGAACGAAAAATGGCCTCTATTGGTCAGGTGGATTGATCAATTGTGGAACAATTATTTCGCATGGAGCCGATTTTGTTTTAGGCTTAAATGATGGCCGTTTTCAAGGCACCAAAATTGGACAAAGGGCATTAGTACATGAAGTATCAACCCTAAAAGACATTCTGGTAATTAATTATGGTGGGGATTTTGAAGATGGAACGTTGGTTCAAAGCGACTTGAGTATTGGAGGCAAACTCAATGTTGGGAATGTTAACTTTAATAATGTTTCAGGTACTCAACTTGAAATAACAGGTACGTTGCGTGTAAAAGGAAAACTTGCTGTTCAAGAAGTTTGTGTAAGCCCGGCTGCTGATTGGTGTGATTATGTATTTGAAAAAGATTACAAACTAATGCCATTAACTGAGCTTGGTAAGTATGTGAAAGCCAATAAACATTTACCAGAAATACCTACAACAGCCGAAGTAGAAAAAAACGGTGTCAACATAGGCGATATGAATGTGCTATTACTCAAAAAAATGGAAGAAATGACTTTGTACGTGTTACAATTAGAAGAAAGATTAAAATTGATGGAATCTAAATGAAATAATTTAATCTTATGAAAAAGCTACTCTTTGTGTTTATCCTATTAACTAGTGCATGTGAAAGAACAAAGCTGCCTGCACCAACAAAAGAAGGAGCAGATACCTTTGGAATGTTAGTAAATGGTGCAAAATGGATTGCATATACTCCTGGTTTATTTACACCCGGTGGCATTGGTGCAGATATTTATTTTAATAAAAAATATTCCACTTTGGAAATCAGTGCCAGAAACAAAAATGCTGATCAAAACATTTATTTTTCCATTAAAATAAATGGAGTAGGCACTTATAACTTTAATAAAGCATTTCGTGAAGCAATGAATACTGGCAATATAGAAGACTCCATTAACTGTAAATTCAAAACTCGTTTCGAATATTCATCAGATTGTTTTAATAGTTATTTCCTTACTGATTCTCTAAAATCAAAAATAATTATAACAAAAATGGATAGCACATTGGAGATTGTTTCTGGAACTTTTTTTATGACACTATATAATTCTGCTGGAACAGAATTAAAAATTACCGATGGTCGATTTGATTCAAATTATACTAAATAAAATGAAAATATTTTTAATAATTGTAGGCTTATTATTTTTTATTAAAGTTAAAAGCCAAACGTCTATTACTGCAACAATTTCATATAATGGAAATGTTGCATCAGGAACATATAAAGTATATAGGGATCGCTTTACAAATATTCCAATAAATAATATCAGAAAGTCATTCATTTTTGTTGAAGGATTTGACCCTAATAACTTAAATAACATAAATATTATGTATGGACTTTTGGATCAACATAGTCTAGCTTATTATTTACATACTCAAGGATATGATATAATTGAGGGTGTTGCAAAAGTTTCTACACTAGAATTTGTGTGATATTTTATTTTTTTAAGATACTATAATTCTATTTTTCTTGAATGTTATTATGATTCAGTATTTATTTAATTATTTGGGCGATTCCCTTCGGGACCGTGCTTTCGCGACTCGCTTTTTTCTTTTTATCAAGTATTTGTGTTTCAATTTTAATGTAAACAACTAAGAAGGCAGCGCTCAGACAATTGCTCAATCACTATCGCAAATACGTTTTACACCCAATTTATTGATAACCAATTTGTTGTATTTGTTGTTTTCTGATTTCAGTCTCAATTATTAATCTAGGTACTCGTTTTAAATTATAACAAATTGATTCTAAGAGGTGTTGTGTATTTGTTTTGGCTAATCCTACATACCTAGCAATGCCTGCTCCAAACCACTTCTGTATACTTCCGAATGTTCTTTCAACCGTATATCTAAACGTACTTACTCTTTTATTAAATTGCTTTTGCCAATTTGTTAATGACTTTCCTCTTACAGCTTTATAATGAATTCTATTTCTTAAATTATTGTCTTTTAACACTTTAGTGTTTTCTTTGCTTCGGTATGCTTTATCGGCATAAGTACTTGAACCTTTTGGCAAAGCTGATTTTTCTATTAACTTTTCAAATTCTTTGCTGTCATGCAAATTTGCTGGTGTAGTGGTTAGTGCTATTACAAGTCCATTTTCATCTGTAGAGGCATGCATTTTATAGCCAAACATCGTTTTCCCTGCTTTTTTGATAAATCTAGCTTCTGAATCTATTCCTGGTTCAACCTTTTTAATTAGTTCAATATCAGATGTTTGTTTATTTACTTCTCCTTCTGAAACTTCATCCTCTTTACGATCTTCAGCA
>JBIKPL010000107.1:0-8474 GCA_044357485.1 Cytophagales bacterium | reverse complement strand
GAACAGCCAATACAAATGGCACCACC
Organism: Cytophagales bacterium; assembly: GCA_044357485.1. GTDB lineage: Bacteria > Bacteroidota > Bacteroidia > Cytophagales > UBA9547 > CALPQG02. The sequence continues at coordinate 8,448 of JBIKPL010000107.1, read as the reverse complement.
GATTCATTGATTTTAAATGGATTAGCAGAGGCGGTACAGTCAAGTACCGTATTGAACCCATCAGAAGGAGGGCAATTGCAATTAGGAGGAAATTATAGTGCCAGTAGCACCGCTTTTAAAGGACATATTTCAGAAATCATCTATTTTGATAGCCACTTAACGTTGTCAGACAGAAGAAGAGTAGAAAGTTATTTGGCCTTAAAATATGGCATTACGCTTGGCAACACCTCTAATCCTGTGACTTATATTGCTTCTGATTTAAGCACTAAACCTTGGGTTGGCAATGCCATTTACCAAAATAATGTTGCTGGTATAGGCAGGGATGACAATGCAGGGTTAAACCAAAAGCAAAGTACCAGTGTCAATATCAACAGTTTAGTAACCATGTCACTTGGTACTATTGAAGCCTCAAATGCTGAAAATTTGAATTCATTTTCTGCCAACAAATCATTTTTAGTTTGGGGAGATGATAATCAAGCGTTAAGCTCAACTGACATTACAGACTTACCACAATCAATTGCGTCTAGAATTGCAAGGGTATGGCAAACACAAGAAACAGGTACTGTCGGGACTGTTCATTTTAGATATTCTTTAAAAGGAACTACACTAGGAACCACTTGTATGGATTATGCAAGTATCAAATTATTGGTCGACAAAGATGCTGTTTTTGCAACGGGAGCAAAAATCATAAACCCCACTAGCTATGATAGCATTGCACAAACCATTGATTTTGATTTAGATTTCAATTTAACCGACGGCTATTATTTTACTTTAGGAAGTACGCAAGCATTGGGTTCACCCATTGTGAACAACATTTCTTATTGCCAAAATGCAACCGAGTCACCGTTGACAGCCATTGGAAACAATTTAAAATGGTACACTACATCGACTGGGGGCTCAGGAACAAGCATTGCGCCGACCCCAAGCTCTGCTACCGTTGGAACGGTTTCGTATTGGGTAACCCAAACCTTTGGGTCATGTGAAAGCAACCGAGCTAAAGTAGATATTCACACCAAGCCAATTCCAACGGTAACAGCAAGTAACGACACCATGTGTTCGGGAAACACATCGAATATTGCCTTATCTTCAAGTTTGGCTAATGCTGTATTTTCATGGGTTGCGCCAACACAAACCAATGCCAATGGCGGCGCTGCGAGTATAGGATCACCGACCAATATTGCTCAAACATTGGTGGGGACAACACCAACTACAGGAACGGTGGTCTACCAAGTAAGGGCCACGACAAACCTATGTACAGGTCCGTCTACGGAAGTTACCATCACCATTAATCCTCGTCCTGAGTTAGGATTTTCTGTTAAAGACACCACAATATGTTCGGGTGCTAGCACTAACATTCAATTAACTGCGGCTATTCCGGGTACCACCTTTACCTGGGCTTCACCTACACTCACCAATGTCAATGGTGGAATTGCCAGTCATGACAACCAATCTAAGATAACACAGATTTTAACCACCACCACCAACAATCCAGGAACAGTGGTATACGCTATTGTGGCAACAGCCAATGCGTGTGCAGGTGAAGAAAAAAACATTACTGTCACTGTAAATCCAAAACCTGTAATTTCAGCCAATGACACAACCATCTGTGATGGGGCATTGACGTCAATTTTGATTACGTCTACGGTGAGTGGCACTTTATTTACATGGGATAGCCCCATCCACACCAATGCCAGTGGAGGAACAGCAAGTGTAGGTGCGACAAGCCAAATTTTACAAACCTTAAATACAACAAGCACAGCAATCGGAACAGTAAAATACTGGATAAATGCCACTGCAAATGGGTGTAATGGATCATCAACGTTAGTTACAGCAACGGTTAATCCCACACCAACTTTTAATGCGACGGATGCGACAATTTGTTCCGGTAACACCACCAATATTTTATTAACTTCTCCCGTGAATAATGCCACTTTCAGCTGGGGAGTGCCAATACAAAATAAAACCAATGGAGCGAGTGCTAGTGTAGGAAATCCTTTAAACATAGCTCAAACCCTCAACGCAACCGATGTAACAGCAGGTACGGTAAAATACGCAGTAGTAGCCAAAGCAAATAATTGTTCGGGATTGATTGATACGGTGACAGTAACCGTTACTCCTCGTCCTATTGTTTCAGCCAATGATACTACGATTTGTACGGGTGCCCCTTTTAATATCGCACTAAAATCAAATATAAGTGGAACAACCTTTTCATGGGTAGCTCCTACACAAGTCAATACGAGTGGAGGACTGGCAAGCGTAGGTAACCTTACTGCCATTTCCCAAACCCTTCAAGCAACGAATAGCAATATCGGGACAGCAACCTACAATGTTATCCCAGTAGCGAACACCTGTAATGGTTCGACTAAAACCATTACCGTAACGGTAAATCCAAAACCAATTGTCATTGCTTCAGATGCAACCATTTGTACAGGAAGTACTACGGCGATTTCTTTAAGTTCAAATGTAAGCGGAGCCACTTTTAGCTGGGGAAATCCTGTGATGAATAATGCTACTGGAGGCAGCACTGGTTCAGGCAATACCATTGCTCAAACCTTGAACACCGCAACTAACAACGCAGGCAACGTAAGTTATACCATCAATGCTACCGCAAATGCTTGTAAAGGAGCAGACAAAACCATATTGGTCACTTTAAATCCCAAACCCGTCATTACCGCCAGAGATACGACCATCTGCTCTGGATCTCCGGTGCATATTGTATTAAAATCAAATGTTGGAGGAACCTCTTTTTCATGGAAAGCACCACAACAAACAAAAGTATCTGGCGGATTTTCAAGCATAGGCAACCCTACCTTTATTGGACAAATTATTTCGAGTACTGATACCCTTATCGGAACAGCGGTTTATAAAATCATAGCCAATGCCAACTCTTGCGTTGATTCATCGGTAAATGTTACCGTAACCGTAAAACCAAAACCAGTATTATTTGCCAATGATACGGCAATTTGTACAGGTGAAATGACCAGTATCAACTTAAAATCCTCCATAGGAGCAACAACAGTCAGTTGGGCAAATCCTACACAAACCAATGCAAGTGGCGGCGCAAGTGGCAATACCAATAGCATTAAGCAAACATTAACAGCCTTAAATAACTTAACCGGAACGGTAAAGTATAACATTGTACCTAAACTGAATGGTTGTACCGGTAGTACGAAATCCATTACCGTTACCGTAAACACCCTTCCAAACATTACGGCTACGGCTACAGAAGACACAATTTGTAAAGGAGAAGCAACGCTATTACAAGGTAATGGCGGTGTAAGTTATGTTTGGGATAATAGTGTACTAAACAATACAGCCTTCAATCCTTTAAGCGCTAAAACATATAATGTTATTGGTACCGATATTAATGGTTGTAAAAACACCTCAAGTAAACAAATTGTTGTACACCAACTACCTAGCATTACGGCCTCTGCATTTCCAGACACCATTTGTTTAGGTGGCTCAACCACCTTAAGAGGTGCTGGAGCATTAAGCTATTCTTGGGATAATGGGGTGACAGACAATGTAACTTTCAGTCCGGTGGTGACTAAAACCTATACCGTAACAGGTACCGATGGCAATGGTTGTCAAAATGACACCACCTTAGCCGTAGTCGTAACAGGCAATGTGCCGCCTAACATCAGCGCTATTGCATTGCAAGATTCATTTTGTGTTGGAGGCACCACTACTTTACAAGCGAGTGGTGGAGATACATATCTTTGGGATTATGGCGTAACTGACAATATAGCCTTCACGCCTGATTCTACTAAAACCTATACGGTTATTGGTACGGCGGCCAATGGCTGTAAAGGAGCGGCATTTGTAAAAGTGACTGTTTTACAAAATCCTATAGTCGTTCCGATTGCGAGTAAAGACTCCCTCTGTAACGGTGACCCTGTAACACTTGCTGGTGCTGGGGCTAAAACTTATAGTTGGGACAATGGTGTAGTTGATAACAATGCCTTCAATCCGTTGACGACCAACACCTATCACGTTTCAGGCACCGATAAGTTTGGTTGTATAGGAGATACCTCCATACAAATTGTTGTAAATCAACTGCCAATCGTATCGGCAATTGCTTTAAGAGATACCGTATGTGATGGTGGTTTTTCAAAATTAAGTGGTACCGGAGCGGTCTCTTATGTTTGGGATAATGGCATTACAGACAATGTATTGTTTAGTCCTTTACTAACCCAAACCTACACGGTCACAGGTACCGATGCCCATCAATGTAAAAACACCACTACCAAAACGGTAACCGTAATTGCCAACGTCCCTCCAATTATCACAGCCATTGCGACAGCAGATACTGTTTGTTTTGGAGAATCAACAAAACTTACCGCCAGCGGTGCCGATACTTATGTTTGGGACCATGGCATTACAGACAATGTAAACTTTAGCCCCGACTCCACTAGCACTTATACCGTGGTTGGAACGGATGATAAAGGTTGTAACAACATTAAAGATTTCACAATTGTCGTAAATCAATTGCCAATAATAACCATAAGCGCCAGTGCAGACTCCATTTGTATTGGAAAAGCCGTCACCTTACATGGCAATGGTGCAAGTACTTACCTTTGGGATAATGGTGTAGTCAACAACGTAGCATTTAACCCAATCGCAACCAAAAAGTACACGGTAACAGGAACAGATGTACATGGTTGTAAAAGTGATACCAATATTACGATTGTGACCAACGAACTCCCTTCTGTAAAAGCAATAAGTACACAAACGAATATTTGTTTCGGTGATTCCGTCATTTTAAACGGCCAAGGTGCTTTGACTTATTCCTGGGACCACGGCGTAACTGATAACCAATATTTCACCCCATCAGGCACAAAATTATATACCGTAACAGGTGCCAACCAATATGGCTGTGAAGACAGCGATACGATTTCGGTAACCGTAAAAGACTTGCCAACAATTATAGCCACAGCCAGCAATGATTCTATTTGTGTAGGAGGATCAACAACATTAACAGGAGCTGGTGGACAGCAATATACCTGGGACAATAATGTCACCGACAATATTGCATTTAGCCCCAACTTCACCCAAACCTATACCCTTATCGGATTGGGATTCAATGGTTGTCAAAATACCGCCACCGCTAAAGTAACGGTTACGGAAAATATTCCTCCAGCCATCACCGCTTTAGCCAGTAAAGACACTGTTTGCTATGGTGATAGTACCCAATTAAATGGAGTTGGTGCCATGACCTATACTTGGGACAAAAACGTAATTAACAATACCTTGTTCATTCCTGATTCTACAAGAATCTACGAAGTATTGGCCACTAACACTAGAGGATGTCAAAATACCGCAACCATACAAGTGGTTGTCAACCAACTTCCAAAGGTAACCATCGATGCCACCGCAGATTCGGTATGTGTAGGAAGCACCACAACTTTATCAGGACAAGGAGCGCAAACTTATGTATGGGACAATGGCCTAAGCGACAATGTTCCGTTCGTGCCCTTAAGTTCACAATCGTATACGGTCGTTGGTACCGATAATAAAGGTTGCCAAGGAAATGCTAGCATTAATTTGGTAGTCAATGATTTGCCAACGGTCAAAGCAAATTCTTCCAAAATTGAAATCTGTAATGGTGATGACGTTTACTTAAATGGGAATGGCGCAAGTTCTTACACTTGGAATAAAGGCGTAATAGACAACACCATTTTTAACCCAAGTAAAACAGCCATGTATACGGTAACAGGTATTGATATCAACCAATGTATAGGAAAAGATTCTATTGAAATTACCGTTAACCAACAACCAGTGATTACCGCTACTGCCACAGCTACAACATTATGTTATGGAACAACAACCCTATTAAAAGGTTTTGGGGCAAAAACATATACTTGGAATAATGGCATAAGCGATAGTGTAGCCTTTGTAGCACTAGCCACCAAAACGTATACCCTTACCGGAACCGACGCAAAAGGATGTAGTCATGATACTTCGATTACCATTACGGTAGACAATTTACCACTTGCACCACTAGTGGAAGCGGTGAGCATTTGTAAATTAAGTAGCCCAACCCCTGACTTAAACACCAAAGTTGTAGGTTCGAAAGTGAAATGGTATTCAGATTTACAGACCGAAACAAGCCTCCCTGCTACCCCAGTGATAAACGCTAATCTTACTTCTGCAAATTCATATTTTGTAACCCAAACCGATGGCAATGGTTGCGAAAGTAATCCGAGAACACAAATCAATGTTACGGTAAAAGAATTGCCAAGTGCCGCAATTATTGCCGCCCAAGCAAGTTATTGCAAAGGCAAAGAATATGGCATCCTATTGAGTACGCAAGCCATCAGTGGCGCAACGTATGATTGGTATAAAGATGGTGTGAAACAAAATAGTACTAGCAACGAAATCGATAGTGCATTGGCAGGAAATTGGAAAGTGAAAGTTACCTTAAATGCTTGTCAAGATTCTTCCTTACTGAAAAAAATAGACGAAAAGCCAGTACCAATTCCGCTATTGATAGCCTCAGGACTTGAATATTGTGCAGGCACCAATAACATTAATCTTTCAGCCAAAGACACCAGTTCAAGCATTGTTTACCAATGGTTAAACAATGGCATCGTTCAAGGTTCTAATAAATTTATCAACAATGCCAATGCTGGCAATTGGACTTTGGTAGCATCCTTGAACGGTTGTGCTGATACCAGTGCAATTACCACCATCATCGAAAAAAGCTTACCTGAGGCGTCTTTTACAACACCCGCAGGTGACTTATTTTACTATACCAACCACAAAGGCATTACCCTAAAAGCCAAAGATGCCGGACTTGGAGCTACCTATAATTGGTTTAAAAATGGCAGCTTTTATAGCAGCACCGTTGTTGACAGCATTACAGAGGTAAAAGAAGGCAATTGGTCAATGGCGGTAAGCAAAAATGGCTGTATCAATACCACACAAATTGACGCAAGTGTTGTAGAATTAAACCTAAATCCAATTGCACTTGATGACACCTTAATAACCAATTACCTGACCAATATATCATGGAAAATTACCCAAAACGATTATGACCCAGATGGTATTATTGTGAACAAAGAAGTAGACTTAGCAGTAAAACAAATTGGTCTACAACAAACCATTATCAAAAAAGACACCGGTATCGTATTTGTCGACCAAGGTGGATTCCTTACGTTTGTTCCTGATCAAAACTTTACAGGAACAGCCGTCTTTTACTATACCGTAAAAGACAACAATGGCAATGAGTCTAATATTGCCCATATTGTAATCAGTGTAGGGCCACATATTTTTGACGATTACCAAGTAATTACCACCAATACAACTAGCACCATTGACATTCTTGCCAACGACATCAGCAAAAATGGTTTTAACCTTAGCAATATTGATTTAGACCCAACACAAGCGGGAGTTCAAACGACCATCTATAAAAGTGGTGTTGGGGTGTATACTGTTTTGGCAGATGGTACCATTCAAATTATTCCAGATGAAAATATTGAAGCGGTTGATTCAATTTATTACCAAGTCAGCGATTTGAAAGGCGCCTATTCTAACATCGCTAAAATTAAAATCAAAATCAGGTCAACTGGGGTTATTATCCCGGATGGATTTTCACCCAATGGTGATGACAACCATGATGTGTTAGCGATTTACAATCCCGCAGGGCATATCATTAATGTGGAGGTATATAACCGTTGGGGAAATTTGGTTTACGAAAAAACCAATTACAAAGATGAGTTCAGTGGTAAAGCCAATGCTGGAGGAATTATTCTTGGAGGCGAACTGCCTGATGGTACTTATTTTGCCACCTTCGATATTCAACGCATAGATGGAACCAAAGAAAAACTAGTGAAAAGTTTATTGATTAAAAGGTAAACATTCTACTACATTATCCACGACCATCATTTTGAAAAATACTTATGAAAACAAACTATAAAATACTCTTAGTAACGATTACACTGCTTGTGGGAAGCATCCGTTTTGTGGCAGCACAGCAAGATCCAGCGTATTCGCAATACATGTTCAATAGCTTGCTCATCAACCCAGCCTATGCCGGAAGTAGGGATGTATTAAACTTATCGGCTTTGTACCGACACCAGTGGGTAAACATTGATGGTGCACCTCGCACCTTGACTTTTGCCGCTGATGCTCCCATGTTAAACGAAAAAATTGGACTAGGCGTCATAGCCAACTACGACCAAATTGGCTATACCACTACCACAGGAGTTTTCGGACAATTGGCTTACCGTTTAAGGTTCTCTAAAAAAGGAACCTTGTCATTTGGGGCTTCATTTGGCGCACAACAATACCGCATAGACATGAGTAATTTGAATTACAAAATACCCGGTCAAACTGCAGCAGACGCCACCTTTGACAACAATGTAAGCAAATGGAATCCTAATATTGGTTTAGGCTTATACTATGCCACCGACAAAGCTTATATTGGATTATCGGCGCCTCATGTGT
>JBIKPL010000419.1:0-3060 GCA_044357485.1 Cytophagales bacterium | reverse complement strand
ATGGCCAAATAATAGGTGCCACTAGCCCAATTGATTGCGGAGAATGTTGCTGTGGTAGAAGGCGATCCAGTTCCTACCACCAAACTTACCTGGCCTAAATTGTCAGGGGTTACATTCTGGGTTTCACTGTAAACTGTAGTTCCTGAGGCAGAAGTTTGTTTTATCGAAAACTTAAATCCCACGATTTGATTGGTTATCAGCGCACCTGAGTTATTACGAACTATAGCTTGGTAATTAAACCCTTGTGGGGCTTGAGCAAAGGTTGCCATGGTTGCAATACATGCTAATAGCGTAAAAAGTTTTTTCATGAGTTTTGTTTTATTTCTTGATTATTTTATAGGTGTTCTTTTTGCTAGCTTGCTTGTTTTCAATGGTTACCACATACATTCCCTGGGGATACTGACCCAAATCAAGCGGGCTTGTCGTATTGATGCTGCCTGAGTAGACTTGCCTGCCATTTAAATCCGCAATTCCTATCGAAAAAGTGGTTTGATCAGGGTGTGACACATACAGCAGTTGCTCGGTAGGATTAGGGTAGACTTTGAGTTGAACGTCTAGGTTATAATCCTCAATCCCTAATGCTACTAAGCTCTTAGCGTCATGATAGCCATTGCCTAATTGACTTGTTGATGATTGCATCAAGCCCACAACAGCTTCGCCTGTGGTCCAAGATAATTGGGGAGCACTCAAGCCAGCAGAAGCAATCACTTGCTTAGAAATGCTTTGCGAGTAACCCATAGTGGTTACTAACAAAATGATTACGAGATTTTTCATTTCAATATTTTTAAATTTATTAGACGTTATTTATTGAAGAATTATTTTCTTGATATCAACTATTTGTCCTTGCACATTTATAATTTGCACAAAATACAATCCTGTTCCTCCCCAAGTAGTAAGAGGCATTGTGGTATTAGTTCCCGATAAAGTTATTGGAGTGGTTGCCACTTCTTGTCCCAATGAATTAATGATTTTCAATGTTCCACCTGTTAAATCAGTTATATTAGTAAAACTGATATTTACTTGAGTATTTGCAGGGTTTGGATAAAGTGTAATGTTATTGGCATAAAAAATTGGATTTGTATAAGACAATTGCCCAACATTAATAATTAAAGTATCTGTAACGGTGGTGTTGGTGAAGCATTGATTTTGATTATAAAGTTGAGATACTTCACTTGGGGTTAGAGCACGGTTCCAAATACCTATGTCGTCTAATACACCTTTAAACCATTGGACATCATTATTCAACCACGGTCCACCAAATCGCAAATTAGTATTAGGATTTGAACAGTTTGTGAAATTATTACCATCAAAAACACCTTGGTAAATACCATCAAAATAAAACTTACAATCACTATTTGCATCAATTGTGTATAAAAGATAATGCCAATTATTTAGAATGGAAGTACTCTGATTGATGTTAAAATTTTGAGCTGAACTACATAAATTAGAATATAGTACATACTGATTAAAATTAGAAACACTCGACAAAGCAAAACTTGTATTAAAAGGAGCAGTGGGGGAATTTTGAACAACTGCCATTCCACCACCATTAGATGGTATATTCATCCAAAAACCAATCGAAACAGAATTTGTAAAATTAGTATTGGATAAATTAATATTATTATTTACCCCATCAAAACTATAAGCACTATTGGCATTTCCAAATCTATCAGTAGTTAAAGTAGCTCCATTAACTGTTCCATTATTTCCATTGCCACTATCATCGTTAGCATTACCACAAAATGGCCAATATCCCACTAAACCATTTGTCAATGAACCACTAACAGCATTACAAGTATCGCTGTAGGTTGGAACTTCAACGCTATTATACATGGTAGTGATTTCTGCTTGGGTTAATGCACGGTTCCAAATTCCAATATCGTCAAGTTTACCTAACATATTATAATTATTTTCAAAAGAATTACTGCCAATTTGTTTGCCTATCAATATGTCACCCGTATTAAAAGGAATATTAATAGTCTGATTTAATAATTGATCTAAAACTCCATTAATATATAGTTTAATACTTTTTCCATCATATGTGCCTACTAGATGCGTCCATGAATTATAAATAATAGGGGAATTAGAATCTGGAGTGTTTATACCCGAAATTCCAAAATAATATTTATTCACATTATGGTGTAATCCAATAGCAATTCCACCAGCTTCAATATCTCTACCTTTGCTTATGTAATTTGTAGCAGCACAACTAGTACAATATAATCCTGATTGATTCATCCATAATGAAAAAGTAACTCCATTTTGAAAATTTTGAGAGGAATTATTTAGTATAGTAATTGGGCTATTTGTACCATCCCATAAATATGCATTATCAATATTATCAAATCTATCATTAGTTAATTTAGTAGTTCCATTCACAATGCCATTATTCCCATTCCCACTTACATCATTAGCATTGCCATTAAAAGGCCAATAACCAACAAGCCCTTCTGTGGGTAAATAGGAGGGAACGTTTTGAGCAAATGTCAATGGAGTAACTAAGGCTAGTGTCAGTAAAAGAAGTATCTTTTTCATAATTTAGAAATTTTTAACAAAATAAGTGTTATTATCAAGGAATTCCTAATTTTTATCAGGAAAAGGCAAATCTAACCTATTGAATTTTAATAAGTTTACGGTTTTCCACATTTGATGAAATATTTTTTAAAAAGTGTTACTGGGGAGGGCTCGAAGGTAAAAATCACACCAGGGGGTGTTGGCTGGAAGGACCCTTCAAATTCACTTACAGACCAAAATAATTATCATGATTATAAATTATGACATAAGCCAAATGTATTGATTTTTAGAATTTGATTTCAGGTTTTAAAAACTCATATTTGCTATTTAGTCAAGGTTTGAAAAGAGTTATTTGCAAAACATGGATAGCATAATCCAACGCACCAGTTATGTAGCCAAACTGATTGCTTAGAAATCCTTTTGTCCTACTTCAATTTGCCCCAAAACAAATCTAACAAAAAACACTTCTAAATTTTATTTGAAGTCAATAAATCTAAACGGAGTTATTGATGTAATTTTTTCTTCTGTCCACCATTTTTTTGGGAA
>JBIKPL010000418.1:0-3066 GCA_044357485.1 Cytophagales bacterium | reverse complement strand
ACCAACAGAAGGACTAAGTGGCAATAATGAACCTGTCTTAACAATTCATAAACTGACAAATCAGGCTGTACCTGTGCGCGAAGGGCAGATACCATTTGCCATCCTTCGTTGGTGCAGTGGTAATAAACGGTTGGTTTAAACCCATCTGCATTAGTTAAGACAGGTGCATTATTGCCACTCAATCCTTCTGTTGGAAGGATTACATTAGTACCACTTAGCTTTTGAATCCCTAACCATTTACCTTCATTGCCTGCTATAACTGGAAACACCACTTTTATAGGTGTATTTCCTCCAAATCCATAAGAACACTTATTTAATTTATTGGGTACAGCTTCCCAAATGGCAAAAGCATTGGCCGTATCCCAACCAACACCGGTTCCGCTTGCAGTCACTACTGCTGGGATGAGTTTGAATAAATTGTCAGTTACCGAACTTAAATCAATAGATGCTGTTGGCATTAAATTTATCTGTATCCAGTTTTCACCATTACAATGAAAATATGTCCTAGTTCTATTTGTATTGCCTCCTATAAATGGAAATGGTACATAAGTAGGTGATCCTATAATTAATACCCCTAAACCATGTGTGTCCTCTATCGCTAACCATTTACCCTTATTGATTTCTCCTGAAGGAGGTAAAATGATTCTGATTTGATCTGTAGGGTCGCCAGAAAAAGTATTAAAAGCATATCTAACCTTATGGTAATAATTTGGCAAAGCAACAAAATAACCTCTACCATCTGCAATAGAAACCGGATTTGCTACATTAGAAGTTTGACCACTATCCACTTCAATAATGTTCGGAATTAATCTTCCTAAATCACTCGTATCAGCAACACTAGTAGCATAATAACTAAATCCTGAACCAGCCATGTTTTAATTAGTAATTGAGAATGAATAATTAGTTAGCAAGAAATAACAAAAGGCATCCGTGATGTCTAGTAGCGATAAGTGATGTTGATTGGAGTGGCGTTAGCTGTCAATGCCACTACTTTTATTTCGTTCCCAGCTTCGGAAACCATATTGCAATTTTCAGGACTAGCCCATGATTGGTTCATGCAAGTGATGAATTCTCCAGCAACTTCACCTAATCCATGCAATTCAAATCCGGCATCTAACTTTGGATTTTCTTGTCCAATGCTTATCCATGAAATGGCATTCTTGAAAACGACCACTTCTCCAGCATCCAGTTTTGATGTAAATAGATTTTTATCTCCAGCCATCTTTGAATTTATTTTGAAGTAAAAATTCCTTTAGTCATAGTCGAGCCAAGCGTTGCAATGATTACCGAAATGATAATACAAGCTCCTAATTTGAAATAGACAGAATCATCAACGGTGGCGACCACTTTTACTCCGTCAGTACTAAGTTTTTCGATTGCAGTATCAAACATAATTTATCACATTAGATTTTAGCTATTCCACGCATATACACTCCCAAATCAAGTTTATCCCAATAGTCTTGTGAAATATTATCTCGTTGTTTGAAAGCCATTAAAGCTGACTGGGTTTCTTTTCCAAACTTGCCATCAATACCATTTTTGAGTTTAGCACCACCTACATTAATTAGCCATGTTTGAAGACTTTTTACTTTATCACCCACAGAACCAAGCTTTAAAGGAAAAGCATCATTAGCACTAGACCAGTCGAGTGAAGCATCATTCAATGGCTCTGTATTTGTATCTGCTAATTCACCATTTTGAACTTTGTCATCAGCATCTTTTCTGATAAAAAAGAACCATAAGAAAATGGCTGTCACTAAACTACCACCGATATACCAATAGATGTATTTGTTAAAATGTTCTTTCATAGTCAATTGCTTTAGTATGATTTTAAATTCAGTTTATTGTACAAGCTTAAGGTCAATATGATGTAGTACCTTGTTGGATCATCAGTTGGAATCATTGCTTTTTCAAGTGAGGTTTGTGTTTTAGTACCCCAAACACCATCGACACTCAAACCTGCTTGATATTTTGCATTGAGGTATTTCTGTAGTTGTCGAACCTGTTTACCAACATCACCTTGCCTAATTGGAAATTGAAGCGTGGCATTAGGGTTTGGTAATACAGCCTTTTTGTTTGCAGAAGGTGTTTTATCTACAGAAGTTTCCAAATTGGAACTTGTAGCATTATGAATGAAAATGAAGTAATAAGCTGTAGTGAGAATGAGTACTACTAAGCCAATGATAAACCACATTTTATGTTTGATTACAAATTCTTTCATTTTACTTGAGTTTACAGTTGTCAGTTTTAAGGTGTCAAATTTCAGTTTTCAGTTTTTGTTTTTATTTTTTTACTCAACACTCAACACTCAACACTCAACACTTCATTATGTTTAATCCCAGCACTCCGTACTCAGTACCCAATACCTATTTTGCCGCCTTTATCATATTCAAGGCCTTGTTGTATTTATCACAATCAATGCCGGCACAATAGCCAAATGGTAGTGAAACGAGGTTATTGAAAATGGTTTTCAAATAATCATCCCATGATTTGTACCCTATGCCTTGTAATCCCAATTCAATACTTTTCAGTTTGGCTTTAGATTTTCCTTTGATGATTTCAAATACCGTTTCATCATCATCCCAAACAGTACCCATGGCATCTTTGAGTTTTTGAGCTTCGGGTATGCCATTATAATTAGGGTCTGATTTGACATTGAGCAATGTGTTTGAGGCATCATCACCATTTTCTTCACCAGCGCCACTTTGCAATGCTTCTTTGATTTTGGCTATGGTATTTAGTCGTTCTTCTTTCAACCTTTTGGCTCTTAACATCAGGTAAACAAGTAATCCTATACCGATGACAAGTATGGTGGCAAGCACATATACATGGAAAAATATGTTTTTATTCTCGTTCATACCATTGCTATTTTAGTGGCGATACCAATTGTTTCTCCAGGATTTTTACTGGCGTTAAAGAGAAAATAAATCACCACGGCCATGATTAAAAAGATGAAAACCATCCAACCATATATCATGGTTTTCCCTATGTCTTTGGCAAAATTGAAGAACTCAAAAGGCGAACTGATTGCATCCAAAATGGCTTCTTTAGCGCCCATTTTTACGG
>JBIKPL010000417.1:0-3072 GCA_044357485.1 Cytophagales bacterium | reverse complement strand
AAGGGGCTGAACTTATCGTATTGCAAGAATTGCACAACGGTTTATATTTTTGTCAGACCGAAAACGTAAACGTCTTTGATCAAGCAGAAACAATTCCAGGACCATCTACCGACATTTATAGCAAGGCTGCCAAAGAAAACAAGGTAGTGATCGTAACTTCTTTATTTGAAAAACGAGCGGCGGGTTTATACCACAACACAGCGGTAGTTTTTGAAAAAGATGGCTCTATTGCCGGGAAATACAGAAAAATGCACATTCCTGACGACCCAGCCTATTACGAAAAATTCTATTTTACGCCCGGAGATTTAGGCTTTGAGCCCATACCAACCAGTGTAGGCAAATTAGGGGTATTGGTTTGTTGGGACCAATGGTACCCTGAAGCCGCCAGGTTAATGGCTTTAAAAGGTGCAGACCTGTTAATTTACCCGACAGCCATCGGTTGGGAAAGCAGTGACCCTGAAGACGAAAAAAGTCGTCAACAAAACGCTTGGATCATTTCACAAAGAGGACATGCTGTGGCAAACGGATTGCCGGTCATTAGTGTCAACCGAGTAGGTCATGAAGTAGATCCTTCTGCTCAAACCAATGGCATACAATTCTGGGGAAATTCATTTGTGGCTGGCCCACAAGGGGAATTGATTTACACTTCCTCCTCCAACCAAGAAGAAGAAGTTATTGTGGAAATAGATTTACAAAGAAGTGAAAATGTACGCCGATGGTGGCCATTTTTACGAGACAGAAGAATTGATGCTTATGGCGAGATTGTAAAAAGATACATTGATTAATGAAAACACCTTTCCGGAAATCAATCCATTGCCAAAATCACAATTCCTATTTACAATTTCTTAAATATAAAACATACCATTCAACCTATACAAAAGAAATTATTATCATTATAAAGATGATTTTTTGCAAATCAATTTCATTAATTCATACAAAATCATAAATTTGTAGAATCAAGAATATTCAAATTTAAATAGATATAATACAATGAAAGTAACCGTAGTAGGTGCAGGTGCAGTTGGAGCTAGCTGTGCAGAATATATTGCAATTTCTAATTTTGCTGCTGAAGTAGTAATTATTGATATCAAAGAAAATTTTGCTGAAGGAAAAGCAATGGACCTTATGCAAACGGCATCTTTATTGGGTTTTGACACTCAAATTACTGGTACTACTGGAGATTATGCTAAAACAGCGGGTTCAGATGTTGCCGTAATCACCAGTGGTATTCCTCGTAAACCAGGAATGACAAGAGAAGAGTTGATCGGTATTAATGCAGGAATTGTGAAGTCAGTAACCGAAAACCTCGTTAAACATTCTCCAAATGTAATCATCATTGTGGTTAGTAATCCAATGGACACAATGACTTATTTAGCACACAAATCTACTAACCTTCCTAAAAATAGAATTATAGGAATGGGTGGTGCATTGGATAGTGCTCGTTTTAAATACAGATTAGCAGAAGCTTTAAATTGTCCTCAGTCTGACATTAGTGGTATGGTAATCGCTGGCCACAGCGACACTGGCATGCTTCCTTTAACTCGTTTAGCATCAAGAAATTCTGTGAGAGTTTCAGAATTTTTATCTGCTGAAAAGCTAGAAGAAATAGCGAAAGCTACAATGGTTGGAGGCGCTACCCTAACGTCTTATTTAGGTACCAGTGCATGGTATGCACCAGGAGCTGCTGTTTGCGCAATGGTTCATGCGATTGCCACTGATTCTCAAAAAATGTTCCCTTGCTGTGCATTTCTTGAAGGAGAATATGGCCAATCAGATATCGCTATTGGCGTACCATGTATTATAGGTAAAAATGGTATCGAGAAAATCGTAGAGATAGAATTAGATGCTGCTGAAAAAGCAAAATTTGCAGAAAGTGCCGATGGCGTAAGAGCAATCAATGCATTATTATCATAAGTAAAATCAATGTGAAAGGCCGAATATTTCTCAAGAATATTTCGGCCTTTTTTAAATACTTTTATCCCTTTAAATAGTTTAAACCTATAAACAATTATAAGCATTATAGGTCACTTACAATATATTAATCTTTAGTTTCGCAACGATTAATCCCTATCGGCGTAAAACACAGCCATACATTTCCATTTTTGACATACAAACATGATACGTTATAAAATATTCCTATTATTAATATCACTTTCTATTGTTGCGCAAGCACAAAGGGTTAGAAGTTGCAAAAGTCATGAAGCATCCATGGCATTGGCACAAAAAGACAGCAATTACGCCAACAGTATACATCGCCAAGCTAAGGTTGTTGTTACCAATCCAAATACGAGACTAAACACAAATCTTCCATACATAATCCCCGTGGTAGTGCACGTGTTGTACAATACGCCTACGCAAAACATTTCAGATGCTCAAATTGCTTCTCAAATTACGGCCTTAAATAAAGATTACTCAAAAACCAACGACAATTTTTCTTCCTCAACCCCATTGGCTTTCCAAGCCTTGGCTGGTGCCGCCTCTATTCAATTTGTATTGGCCAAACGTGACCCAAACGGAAACCCTACCACTGGTATCATCAGAAAAGCGACCAATGTAGTTGCCTTTAATGACAATGATGACATGAAATATTCGGACAAAGGAGGAATTGAAGGCTGGGACCATACCAAATATTTAAACATTTGGGTTTGTAAATTAGCGGGCAGCACCCTTGGTTATGCTTATTACCCTGGCGCTGCGGCGGATATTGACGGGGCTGTGATTAGCTATGATTGTTTTGGGACCATTGGTACCGTTTCGGCTCCATATCATTTAGGAAGAACCGTAACCCATGAAATAGGCCATTACCTCAATTTAAAACACATCTGGGGAGATGCATCCGCCCAATGTACGGGTACAGATTTCGTTGACGACACCCCAATTCATCATGCCGCCAACACGGGTTGCCATACTTTTCCTTATAAAGTTTGTGATGCGACTACCGCTGACGGAGAAATGTACATGAACTATATGGATTATTCTGACGATGATTGCATGAGTATGTTTTCACAAGGACAAGTCACCAGAATGATGTCGGCCTTGACCAATAGCAGAGCATCTCTCTTAACCTCCAAA
>JBIKPL010000416.1:0-3076 GCA_044357485.1 Cytophagales bacterium | reverse complement strand
CCTATAGCGATGGTTGTAAATTAGGAGATACTACTGGTATGGTTTCCATTAAAAATTGCGCTATTGTTACCCCAAATGTATTTACTCCAAATGGAGATGGCGTCAATGATGTATGGAAAATTGCAGGAATAGAAGATTTTCCAAATGCGGACATTGTTATCTTTAACCGTTGGGGAGTGATTGTACACCATATTCCTGGATCGACTATGGTTCCTTGGAATGGCACCAACGACAGTGGACAAGTTTTAGAAAATGGGACTTATTATTACGTCATCACACTCAATAAGGTGAGTGGATCCGAACAATTTGTAAAGGGTTATGTCACCATTATTTTAGAGTAACAATACTTAGGGCTTACTGAAAAACTCAATTTGAATGATGAGTATCGCATTTTTCGCATGTGTACTTAAATTTATCTTAATACAGACTAAAATTAAAATGTATAAAAAACTTGATTTTCTTTACACAAATTACCCTTATAGTTCAAATCAGAGAATTAATGAAAGTTTATAAAAAACGACTAAGGGAAAACTATAAATTTTATAGCCAAGAATTATTGAACAACTTATTTAAACATCCTTATACTAAAATAGAATTTATCGTTAAAGATTTAGGAGTTTCGAGAATAACAGCAGCAAATTATTTAAATAAATTAGCTGAAGATGGTTTGTTAAAAAAAGAAAAATTGAGAACTGGGAATTATTATATAAATACTCCTTTGTTCGAGCTACTTTCCAACAGATAAAAAGTACTGGTGGTAACAACTAAGCTTTCGTGGTGGCTGAAAGCCAAGCCATGAAATCTCCCCACTAGTCCGCGTCAAATGTTAGCCTTTTCGATGGTTCACGACCAATGTGAAAAATTACAATTAACCTGCGACTGCGGCGTTGGAAACGCCACTACTAAAATTCTCGTTGCAAACGAGGACTAGAGGAGGTTTAAATAAATTATTTTATCAAATTATTTTTAGCATTTACTTTAGAAAACGACTTTATTTTATCTTTCTGGATAAACTCAGAGATTGACTTTCTTTCAATGTCTGTCAAAGGTTTGCTTTGAATAATAAAATCAACACCTTTTGGTTCTTTTATATGTCCCATAATTTTATGATTTAAAATATTTTTCAACAAGTATTTTAGCTGATTTGAATGGAATAACTAATCTATTTCCGCTGATATGATGAGCACCTAAAGTTTTTACGTAATGTTCAACAAGTTTGGTTTTAGCCGTAAATACAAGATAGCCACCAAAACCATGTTGAAAAGAAATCTTACAAGCATAAGTTATTAAATTTCCAGCTACACCTTCATAAAGTTTATTTTTCCCAAGATTGAAAGGTGCACTTTCGAGTAAATTCATAAATACATGGTCTGCGTCAATGGTTAAGCTTATTACCCCTTGAATTATTTCAGAATTATTGACAATAGTTAGCTTAAAAACTTCTTTTGAATCATCTTCTAATTCTAATTTCCAATCAAAATTCCAACCATTTTCTTTGAAATAAGTTTTGCTTCTTTGGTATTTAGTCTAACTATTTCTGTTTGAAAACTATCTCCTGAAATTGTGTTCTGAATAGAATTTGTTAATTTATCAATAATAAAATCTAATAGTATTGTTTTTTTCTCTTTCATGAGATTAAATTTGAACCAATTAACGCTATTAAATCTAATTATAAAATTAATGATTTCAATAGGATCATCCTTGTTTTTTTCAAGTCTTCAGTTTTTGGGGGCATTGTTAAGCGTAAGCTTCAATGTTCGTTATATGATTAGCTTGAGTAACAAAATAACAAACAGCAAATGCAGGTTTGTCAGAGACTAAACCTGGGCGAAGGTAGTGGATTTGCCACAGACCATTCAATTTCAGTACTTGGCTCAGAGCAACATAAAACTATAATTTGAGAGGTTTTTATTCTCGGCTAAATATATTTTTAACCGTTTAAATTATTATATCAACAAAATATTTTTTATGCATTTGAACTATGAGAAAAGCGGAGATAAATACAACAATTATAGACGGTTATATAGGACTTTTAGGAAATCTAAGTCTCATTATCCCATATCCTATAAAACAAGTAGTTGAAGTATGCATAATGATGCTACTTTTTATTTAAGCCAATCTTTAGAAGTATGTAAAACAGACCTTACCGTAACCATATTGAGCTGCTCATCAACAGTAAAGTGGATTAAATAAGAAAATGGTTCGGTTTGAATAGTTCTGACGTTTTCGTATTTGATTTCAAAAAACGGATTTGTTGTTAATAGTTTAAATTTGGCGTTAACAGTGATTAAAAATTTCTTCCCTAAACCCTTTTGTTGCCTATTGAGGTAAAGAATAGCTTCCTGAATATCTTCAAAAACTTGAGGTTCGATGTTGATTTTATAAGCCATTAGTCAAGCTTAAAATTATCTTTAACCTCGTTCCAATCTAAAAGATTTTCGAGCTTACTATTTTTAATCCGTTTTAATGTTTCTGCTTTGTGCCAATCAGGAACAGCATCACTTTCATTTTGAGATACAGGTTGGTTTGCTTCTTTCCAATGAAAATGCTTGATAAGCTCAAGAAACAAGCTTACGTCTTTTTCGGGTAATAAGATGGTTTTATGTACCATGGCTATCATTATTTTATCTATTCAAATTTATAAAACATTAATGGTAATTGAAGTATAAATGGTTCAATTAATTGTTGAATAAAAAACCATTTGTGCGTTGAAAGTAAAAAATGTAATTTCACATAAAGATTTACAAATGCCTTATACTGATAGACATATCGTTGAAACATATACAAAACTTTTGGAAGGGTAAAGTGCTTTGAATAAAATGGCGCTTATTGAAAGCTTGTCCAAATCTTTTGGTGCATTTGATTCCACCAAATCTGCGAAAGAAATTATGGAAGAAATCAAATCAAGTAAAAAATTCAGGGCAAAAGATATTAAATTTTAGGCAAACCTGGGCAAGGGTAGAGGGCAAAAACAGGGCAAACGCATTAAAATAATCGAAAATAAATACCAAATTAACCACCTGATTACCATGTATTTAAATTGTTTTTGTGATTAATATTTTGTATATTTATCTGA
>JBIKPL010000007.1:0-25536 GCA_044357485.1 Cytophagales bacterium | reverse complement strand
CTTTTGGGCAGTTAGTACTTCATAACTTTCCGGATTACCATAGGTATAACAAATAACCTCTTTGTAATTTAATTGTTTTAACATGGCTACAATTAACCTAGAATCTAAGCCACCACTTAAAGGAATCATCAATGTTTTACCATTGGCTGATTGCACCAGTCGTGTAAACACAAGGCTTAAGTTATCTTTAAAATCATCAAAAAGTTTTGATTCTACACTTTGATGGCGGTATAAATGAACGTGTTGGTAATAAAACTCAAGTTGCAATTCGAATTTTTTGGTATGATATACCAGCATTTGACCCGCTTGCAACTGAGCAACGCCTCTTAACAAAGTTCGATTTGCAGGAGCATAATTCAAGTACTTTACAAAACCAACAGACAATTCATCTAAAGCTCGATTTCCAATTGTTTTACTTAAGACCAATGCATCATCAGACACCAACAATTGATTGTTAGCAATGGCATAAAATAGTGGAAAAGAACGAATTCTATCCACCAAAACCAACACTTCATTTTCGCTTACAAACACCACGGCAAAAGCACCATTAGCGTCGATCAAGGCAGCTTGAAGTGCATGAACCGTTTTAAAACGCTGCACATAGCGCAACAGGTTTTCACCCGTCCATAAATCTCCTTGTTTATCAAACAAATAGCCTTTTACACTAATATTGTCAATGGTATGCCATTGAAATCCCTTGTGGTGAATAAGTTGAAGTATCATGGCATTTGTGTCGTTTTCCCACTTAAATGTATGAGCCAATAAAGCAATCCAATATTAAAAAATAAACCTACCATACTAAATGCAGCAATACTTTGTGCTGCAGAGTACCATAATCCCCCACCAACCAATACCAAGATACGCACTACTAATAAAATAAAATTATACCCCAAATCGAACTTCAATAGTCTGTGTACATTGATCAAAATAGAGAGTGGATTGGTAATATAAGTCAAGGCAATCCATGGCATTATCCATCTTGCATATTGACCGGCCATTTCATATTCGCGCCCAAAAACAAACGCAAAAATTTCTTTTCCCCAAATCACAATCACCAACATGGGGATAATACTGAGTGCTGCAATGATTAAGGAAAGTTGTTTGGTTTTTTCTTTTAGGTTTGATTCAATTTGCTCATTCGCACGAGCAGCTTTTTGAAAATAAATTTGAGAAATAGTAGTACCAATAAAAGTAAGTGGTGCCGTTAATATTTTATTGGCTAAAGTAAAATATCCCAACACATTTTTATCTAGATAAAAATAAGGCAATAGAAAAAAAGGCAATTGCCTCGATACCGCATTAAGATAGCTGGCTCCAATGGCGTAGCGAGGAAAATCTTTAAACCTCGTGGCCTGCACTTTCATTTCATAAAAACGCAAATTCTTAAATGACAAGTTAGTATTTACGATAAAAACAACTGCCATAAATGAGGCGATTTGACCACCAATAAGCCCAATAATTAAACCTCCAGTAAAACTTTTAAACAAGCACCCTACCAATATACTCACAAGACTACTTGAAAGTGCTTGAAGTATTTTGGCCCTGGTTAACACCTTGTATTTTTTTTGTCTATTCAATAAAGAAGACATGGCTATAAACGCCCCTTCCAAAAACACACTCACAGGTAAAAAATACAACCAAAAAACAAAATTTTGATCTTCAAAATAATGACGCAAATAAATAAGGCCTATAAAAATTAGCACCAACGAAAGCAAAGAAGTCAATACCGTAATGGCAATACAAACGCCAAATACATGATGTGCATCACGGTCCTCTGCAGGAAGCATAATGGCTGTTTCATAACCGCCATTGACCATTACCACTACCAAAACCAAGATTGCAGAATACAGTCCTAATAAGCCAAATTCAGAAGGTACATACAAATAGGTAAGCACAGGGTAAGCCGCCAAACTAAACACCTGCGCAAGAATAGTACCCGACATCAAGGTTAATAGATTTCGGATAAAAGCTGATTCTTTAATATTTTCCCAAGAAATATTTTGCCTCATGATTTAAAATTATACCTACACAATGAGGAGTGCCCCATCAAAGCAGTAGTTTAAAACAAACCTATACAAAAAAACAAGGAATACAAACATCTAAAACCAAGTATTCAGGAGTAATTGGATGATAAGCCCCTAAATAGGATACTACGTTTTCAAATAAAGCCGATTTTATGAATTACACGAGTTAACGTCTTTAGAAATTAAGGGAATACTTTTATTTGTATATCAACTTTTCATTCTCTATATTCATAAAAATAACATTAGATTTAATCGTATGGCTTCAACACACCGCACCAATACATATTTCGTTATAAAAATACTCGTTTTATTGCTATTGCTCGTTGGTGGATTTTTTTTCCACAAAAAAAACAACAATAAAAATGAGGCAATACAAATTGAAATAAACGAAAACAAATAAGCGAGTTCGTCAAATTATTACCAATAGTTTTCGTCAAATTTTTCTAAATATTTCAGTAAGGTATTTAACATATAAACACCTGAAATTAAATAAATTAACTTAAATAAAAATCAATAATGCAAATAAAGCTTGGAAACCTAAATCCATGCGATTAATTTGCATCAATATTGAAGATTGTCAAACTCAACAAACAAAAATACTATGTCATTAATTGGAAAAAAAGCACCGGTGTTTTCAGCACCTGCAGTTGTAAATGGTCAAATCGTTGAAAACTTTTCGCTAGACCAATATCTAGGCAAACAAGATGTAATATTATTTTTCTATCCTATGGATTTCACCTTTGTTTGTCCTACTGAAATCATTGCCTTTCAAGAACAATTAGCTGAATTTGAAAAACGCAATACTGCTGTAGTAGGCGTTTCGGTAGATTCAGAATTTTCACATTTGGCGTGGGTAAATTTACCCCGTAACAAAGGTGGCATTGAAGGCGTTACTTACCCGTTGGTAGCAGATTTCGCTAAAACCATCGCCACTAATTTTGGGGTATTGGCAGGTGATTACACTTACAATGATGAAGGAGAAATGGTATTTGAAGGCAATCCTGTTGCATATAGAGGCACTTTCTTAATTGACAGGGCTGGCGTAGTACGTCACTGTGTGATCAATGATCTTCCTTTAGGACGTAGCATTGATGAAGCATTAAGAATAGTAGATGCGTTACAATTTAACGAACAATATGGTGAAGTTTGTCCGGCAAACTGGTCACAAGGAAAAGAAGGCATGAGTGCAACGCATGAAGGTGTTTCTAGTTACTTAGCCAAACACTAATTTCCAAAAAAAATAATCTTTGAAAGGCTACCCAAATCAGGTAGCCTTTTTTTTGTGGTAAATCATTTTCATTGCAAATTACCTCAAGCGTAATCCACCAAAACTTAGTGGAAACCGCCCTCGACAACAACGATTTATGGTCGATTGCCGCAAGTGCGAGATCTATGCCGTTGAGGTTATTGGTAATTTTAATATCCGCGACAATCTGCTTAATCCGTCAAATCTGTGTTCAATTTTGTTTTTGTTCTTTGTCAAAAGAATAAAAACTTGGAACGCGGATAATACGAAAAATCGCTGATCTTAACTTAACGACATTGGGTGCGAGGTAGGGCAAACGCATTAAAATAAATTCAACAAAAAGCCTCCCCCAACCCTCTCCAAAAGGAGAGAAAGATGTCCATTAATCATAAATTTGTGATTAATCCATAGAAAACTTACTCGTTTTCAAAAACTAATGATGATTTCATCGGGATCTAAAGCACTTTTCCTTTCGTTTGGGTTTGATATTGATACTGGTGGGCACGTTTTTCAATTGATGGTAACCAATACGCAAGGGATGATTGAAAGGAAGTTTAATGGCAACACATTGGGGTACTGGAAAAATGGGGATATCGTATTGGGATTTAATATTTCGAGAATATTTTCATTCAATTAAAAAAAATAAAAATGTGTAACAAAATTAATTTGTGATTGTAGTTGAATTAGTACTGAGAAAACATGTAATGTCAGGAAACTAAACAAACACATTTTTACGCCACACATTTTTCATACAACACACAATTAAACAACTAAACGATCCTTGTCATTAATTTATGACAAGGATTTTTTACTTTTGTAGATGGAAAATTTATTAGACCAACATCCATTGTCTGTTATCTTCGAAGACGAATGGTTAATTGCCGTAAACAAACCAATAGGCATTAGCACACAACAAGACCAATCGACGGATATGGCTTTAGATGAAATGGTTAAAAACTACCTAAAATCAAAAGAAGAAGCAGAATTTTGTGGCTTGGTGCATCGTATTGATAAACCGGTCAGTGGCTTAGTGTTGTTTGCCAAAACAGAAGAAGCATTGATTGCCTTAAACGATGCCTTTAAGTACCGGGAAGTAGAAAAACATTATTTGGCTGCCGTTAAACATTTGCCTGAACCCAAAGCAGCGACAATACAACATTGGATTATTAAAAACACCAAACTCAATAAAAGTTTTACCAGCGACATAGAAGTCCCTCATAGTAAAATAGCCATTTTAGAATACACCACCGTAGGAAGTTCGGATCAGTTTCATTTGTTAAAAATAAAATTACACACCGGACGACACCATCAAATCAGGGCCCAATTAAGTGCCATCAAAAACCCAATCAGAGGAGACAACAAATATGGCTACAAACGAAGCAATAGCAATGGAGGAATCAATCTGCATAGTTTTAGTTTAAAAATCAATCACCCAATTCTTAAAACACCTTTATACCTAGAAGCCCCACTTCCCAAAGATGACTTTTGGTGGTTATTTAGCCTTGGCATGTCGGCTCAGTAATCGCTTCAAAAAATGCGTCTATAATATAAATGCAACAAGTTTATAGTGCAGCATGATTACTATTGGAAACCATTTTTTTTAAAAAAGCTATCCCTTCATCAAAATCATTGGTGATTTCACCATCAAGAATAGCCTCTCTTAATTTTATTTTAAGTTCGCCCACGTCTTTACCTGGTGGCAAGCCAAATATTTCCATAATGGCTTCTCCTGTAACAGAAGGTTGAAAATTTCTCACTTTATCTTTTTCTTCAATTTCTTTCAGCTTCTCTTCTACCCGATCAAAATTGGCTAAGTATTTTTTTACTTTCGTTTCGTTTTTGCTCGTCACATCAGCACGGCAAAGTATCATCAAGCTTTCAATATCTTCTCCAGCATCAAACAACAAGCGACGAACAGCCGAATCAGTCACTTCTTCTTTTACCAAAGCGATAGGCCTTAAATGAATACGCACCAATTTTTGCACGGATTTCATTTTTTCATTGAGGGGTAATTTTAATTTTCTGAAAATATCGGGCACCATTCGAGCCCCCATGTCTTCATGGCCATGAAAAGTAAAACCTATTTTAGGGTGAAATCGTTTGGTAGGCGGCTTGGCAATGTCATGCAAAATAGCAGCCCATCGCAACCATAAATCAGTTGATTTCAGCGCCACATTGTCGAGCACTTGTAAGGTATGGTAAAAGTTATCTTTATGCGATTTTCCATCTCGGGTTTCTGTACCCAATAAATTTACCATTTCAGGAAAAATCAATTGTAACAAACCACTTCCTAATAGCAATTTAAAGCCATAAGAAGGTTTAGGGGCTAAAATGATTTTATTAAGTTCATCGGCAATGCGTTCGCCAGAGACAATAGCAATGCGCTCTTTGTTTTTCACGATAGAATCGAAAGTACTAGGTTCGATATCGAAATCGAGTTGGGTACTAAACCTTAAACCACGCATCATGCGCAAAGGATCGTCAGAAAAAGTAATGTCAGGGTCTAAAGGAGTACGAATAATTTTCTTTTTAATATCTTCTAAACCACCGAATGGATCAATCAATTCACCATAATTCTTTTTAGACAAACTAATCGCCAAGGCATTGATGGTAAAATCTCTACGATTTTGATCGTCTTCTAAAGTACCGTTTTCAACCGTTGGTTTGCGAGAATTTACATTATAAGATTCTTTTCTAGCGCCAATAAATTCAACTTCCCAATCGCCAATTTTCAACATGGCAGTTCCAAAATTCTTAAAAACAGTCACTGAAGGTTTCGATGGATGTGCAAGAGATACGGCCATAGCCAAATCAATACCACTGCCTAAACAAACAATATCAATGTCTTTCGAAGGACGATTTAAAATTAAGTCCCTTACAAATCCACCGATGACAAAACAGTCAAGCCCTAATTCGTGGGCGGCATCCGACACTAAACTAAAAATATCATTTTCTAACAGTACGGATTTATAAGGATGCACGCTTAAAGGAATTTTATTGAAGGTAAATGATTGGAATTGAGAAGTTAGTGTAAGCGATATCATCAACAAACACCAACCATAACACTACTGATTTTCGCCCAAAATGGTATGCCCCATTTTATCTCTTTTGGTTTTCAAATAGGCTACATTATGTTCATTAGGTTCAATTTCAATAGCGATACTGTCTACGATTTCTAAACCATAACCTATTAAACCTGCTCTTTTCTTTGGGTTGTTAGAAATTAATTTAATTTTACTTACACCCAAATCTCGTAAAATCTGTGCACCTACGCCATAATCACGTTCATCCATATTAAACCCTAGCTTAATATTGGCTTGCACGGTATCTAAACCCTGTTCTTGTAATTTATACGCTTTTAATTTATTTAACAAGCCAATGCCACGACCTTCTTGGTTCATATACAACACAATGCCTTTCCCCTCTTTTTCTACCATTTCCATGGCGGCATGCAACTGAGGCCCACAATCGCAACGACATGACCCAAAAATATCACCCGTTACACAAGAAGAATGTACACGAACCATCACCGCCTCGTCAGGCTCCCATTTGCCTTTCACCAAAGCCAAATGACTTTCATCGGTATTAATTTGACGGTAAGCAATCAATTCAAAATCGCCCCACTCCGTTGGCATTTGCACCCCAATTTCACGTTTAATGAGTGAATCTCTTTCTAAACGATAAGAAATCAAATCTTTGATTGACACCAATTTAAGGTTTAATTTATTTGCTAAAACCCTTAATTCAGGCAAACGAGCCATGGTGCCATCTTCTGTTAAAATTTCAACCAAAACGCCTGCTGGTTGAAATCCCGCCAAACGAGCAAAATCTATGGTCGCTTCGGTATGTCCTGTGCGACGAAGTACTCCACCATTTTTGGCCCTCAAAGGAAAAATATGTCCTGGTCGCCCTAAATCGCTAGGCGTCGTATGCGGATTAACAAGTGCTTTCACGGTTTTAGACCTGTCTTGAGCCGAAATACCCGTAGTACAACCATCGCCTAACAAGTCGACAGAAACGGTAAAAGCGGTTTCATGGCTAGAAGTATTGTTTCCAACCATAGGCGCTAACTGTAATTCAGCACAACGCTCTTCGGTAAGGGCAGCACAAATTAAACCTCGCGCTTCTTTGGTCATAAAGTTGATAATTTCAGGCGTAATACACTCTGCTGCACAGATCATATCTCCTTCATTTTCACGATCTTCATCATCCACCACAATAATAATCTCGCCCCTTTTGATTGCGTCAATCGCTTCTTGTATTGTATCTAACATATAAAATTTTGTAATTCAATGCCTAGCGTTAAGCCATTCTTAACACATAAAAATATAATGGTTACAAATTTATAATTAATTCGGCTTAAAGCACCCTTTAAAGAAAGTTTATTTGATAAATTTGGTCTAACATTGCGAATAATAACAAAAAAGAGTTCGCTTTTAAATTCACCAATTAAAATCAAGTGCTTAATCAAAACCTTAAGTACTGAGCGTACAATTAAATTCTTCCGTTTTTACGCTTTTTATAGGCCCGTTCTTCGAACATAAACCGCAAAGGACCACGCTTGTTTAAATATTTTTTAATTTCATCAAAAGAAAAAGTAAGCTCTGCATTGGGAGCTAAATCTTGTTTATCTCTTGGAAAATTAAAATCATAACAAAACACAATGGTGCTTTCTTCAATATAAAACGCATCAATATGCTCAAGGCCAAATTTATGATTTTTAAATAAGAATCTGTTTTGAGCATATTCCTCAGCACTAATTTCCGTTATTTTTCTTGCAATATGATCCTGTAAAAGCGTATTACAAAGGGCTAATAAATCTTTAGTAGTATAAGGATTTAACAAATCTTTGCCCATAATTTGGTCACCAGTTTTCAGGTCAAAAGTATAAAACTTCACCACGGTACTATGGTTATTGGTTAAAAACTGATTCACCACCCTTAAACATAAAATATTTTCTCTATTGTATTTTTGGGCAAAGTCAGAACTAATAATGCCATGCAGCATGCCATGATGCGCTTCTGATTTCACAACTTCCGCCTGAATGTCTTCAAATGAAATACCAGTGACAGATTTCAAATCCAATTGTTTATTGATTCTATCAGCTACTCGACCTTCTTCGAGCACTATTTTAGGAATAGTTACATTGGGAGAATAGGTTGATTCTTTGAACAAGTTTAACTGCGAAATATAAGCACTATTCCCTTCTTTGGATAGCTCCACCAATTTTGCTTTAAATACGCCTTGCGTTAAGTTTTCAGTATTTTTAAAGGCCCCTTTCAAACGTTCTTTATCATGTAAGCGTGCCGAGAAGGATGCTTTTAATTTACCATCGTTCCCCTTTTCTTCGATCAAAAAATTATCATCGTCGATGGTGCCACTTACATTGTGTTTCACACCACTACTATCATGAAAATAATAACCATATAATTTATTACTATCAATATAAATGGCCATCACTAGTCCATCATTATCATCAATGGCCCCTTTAAAAACATAAAATCCATTGCTTAAGTTATCTTCAAAATTATCGCCAGCTTTTTTTTGTTTGTAACAAGCACTCAACGCTATCATTAGCATTAAAAGCATTATTTTTAAACATATTGTTCCTTTATATTTCATACTTACCTCCTCTATTTAAGCTTTAAAAAAAATAAAAAATTCCCACAAAGCCTAGTACACAAAAGCCAAATCGGCATGTGCAAATATCACAACAATCGCCTAATATCCAAAGATAAAACCAATTGAAAATTATTAATTTTATTCAATACATTAAATTAAGATTAAAATTAGATTAAAATTAAACCTACACTTTAGTCAAAATAAGTAAATTCTTTACTAATATTGAAACAAAGAAACCATCGACAAATGAATATTGCTTATATCAATGCCTTTACTGAACGATTTGCCAATATTTGCGGCCATGAGTTTAATCCGCATGAATTGATGAACAACTTCCCTAGTGACGCAGACTACGGGAAAAATAACTTTCGAGAAATCATAGATGAAGTCATTAAAAATGCCAACAAAATAAACCTAACTATATTAGAATCAAGCATTCACAAAAAAGATTTTAATAATTTTTTAAAAAACATCAATTACCCATTTTTAGCGATTTACAATAAAAAAGGAAAAGTCTTTCCGGTGATTATTCATAAGAATGAACAAAATCAATGGTTAGGCACGTATCTTGAAAATGATGATTTCTATGCCATAGACCTTAATGGCATCAAAAATAATTTACAACATCCTGAAAACAACGACAAAGATTTCATTATTCTGTCGCCTATTTCACTCAACTCCCTGGTAAGTGAAATTACCTCCAATGGCGTAGCACTTAGCCCCATGAAAAGGTTAATCAGGTTGCTAAAAAACGAAAAACAAGACATTGGTTATATCTATATATATGCTTTAGCTATTGGATTAATCAACTTATCATTACCCCTTGGGATACAAGCCATTATTGGTTTAATCTCCGGAGGTATGATTTTCAATTCTGTAATCATTTTAATTTCATTGGTAATTATTGGCACGCTGATTAGTGGAGGCTTGCAAATTTTACAAATATCCTTGGTAGAAGCCCTTCAAAAACGAGTGTTTGCTAAAGCATCTTTTGAGTTTGCCTTCAGAATTCCTAAGATGAAAACAGAGGAAATACTCAATTATTATCCTCCTGAATTAATGAACCGTTTTTTTGATATCCTTACCATACAAAAAGGGTTACCAAAATTACTGATTGACCTCAGTGCCGCCTTGCTTCAAATTATGTTTGGCTTAATCTTATTGGCCTTCTACCATCCTATTTTTATCGTATTCGGGATCGTATTAATTGGTTTTCTGGTGGTTACATTTTACATGTCAGGTCCTAAAGGATTATCTTCGAGCCTTGTCGAATCGAAATACAAATATAAAATAGCGCATTGGCTTGAAGAAATTGCCAGAACCCTCACCTCATTTAAACTTGCAGGCTTCACCAATTTACCGCTACAAAAACTTGATTATTTCCTCAATGGCTATCTCAATGCTAGACAAAAACACTTCAAAGTACTGATTCTTCAGTTCGGAAACATCATCCTTTTCAAAACAGCCATCACGGGTGGTTTATTAATTATGGGAAGTTTATTGGTGGTGAACAGGGAAATTTCGCTTGGTCAGTTTGTAGCTTCCGAAATCGTCATCATTTTGATTATCAATGCCGTTGAAAAATTTGTAGTCAACCTTGATGTTATTTACGATTTATTGACAGCCGTCGAAAAGCTAGGTCACATTTCGGATATCCCGCTTGAAAAAAACAATGGGGTAATCATAGACCGTGGCGATGATGAAAAAGGCATCACCTTAAACGTAAAAAACTTAAAATACAAATACCCTGACGCCAAAGAATATGTATTAAATGGCGTAAATTTCAATATTTATCCTGGAGAAAACATTTGCATTGCCGGCTACAATGGGGCAGGTAAAAACACCTTATTACAAATTATCTCAGGAATCTTAGAAAATTACGAAGGTGGCATATCAATCAATAAACTATCTTTAAGAGACATCAACCTTAATTCACTGAGAGATGTAGTTGGTCGATACAATTCTAAAGAAGACATTTTTGAATCGAACATCTTTGACAATATCAGTATGGGTATTGCCAGAACAACCATTAATGATGTAAACTGGGCCATTGAAAAAGTGGGGCTTAATGATTGGCTTAATCAGTTACCACAAGGCTTAAATACCCAATTGATTGCAGGCGGTAAAGGCATCAACGCGACCATTATCAAAAAAATAATTTTAGCAAGAGCGATTGCCGAAAAACCTAATTTACTGGTGACCACAGATTTCTTAGGTGGATTTGAAAAATCAGAAAAACTAAAACTCATTCATTTATTACTCGATAAAAGCAATGGTTGGTCGTTGTTGAGTGTTACCAACGACCCTGCCTTACTCGCCAATTGCGACCGTATCTTATTAATGGATAAAGGGGTAATTATTGCGGAAGGTTCATTTGAACAACTCAAACAAAACCAACAATTTAGAGACATTATCCTTAACTAAAACCTAGGCATCACCAAGTCAAGAGACGATACTCCTTAAAACCAATAGCAATGCTTAATATATCCAATAACAATATTCCCAAAATTGCAGACAACGATAAATTCTATGCCATGAAACTACTCAATACGCCTAAAACCGGTCGTATTGTAGCCTATTGCTTGGTGGGCATTTTTGTGATTTGCGTTTTTGTCATGGTGTTGCCTTGGCAACAAAACATTTATGCAAATGGGGAAGTTACAGCTTTGACTCCACAAGACAGGCCTCAAACCATAGAAACAGCCATTGCTGGCCGTATAGAACATTGGCATATCAGAGAAGGACAATTTGTGAACAAAGGAGAAATTATTGTGGACATCTCTGAAGTAAAAGACAAATTTTTTGACCCAGAACAATTGACCAGGATACGAGAGCAACTTCAAGCCAAAAACAATGGGCTAGAAGCTACGCAAATTAAAATCGCAGCATTGGACAATCAAATTAATGCACTTCAAAATGCCTTAAAATTTAGCTTACAAAAAGCAAAAAATAAAATCAAACAAGCAAGTTTAAAGTTAAAATCTGACAGCACGGATTACCAAGCTGAAAAGCTCAACTTTGACATTGCTAAAAAACAATATTTACGTCAAGAAGTGTTGTACAAACAAGGCTTAAAATCATTGACAGAACTAGAACAACGCAAGCTAAAACTTCAAGAATCACAAGCTAAATTAATTTCTGTAGAGAACAAATATTTAGCAACAAGAAACGATTTAACCAATACTAAAATCGAATTGAATGCGATTACTGCTGAATATACTGACAAAATATCCAAAGCAACCTCCGATAAAAGTTCTGCCATTTCCTATTTCTCAGATGCTACTTCTGAATTTTCAAAACTCAAAAATGAACAAGCCAACCAAGAGATTCGTCGCAAACAATATAACATTAGGGCACCTCAAGATGGCTACATCATTAAAACACTTAAAGAAGGAGTTGGAGAAACCGTAAAAGAAGGCGAAGCAATATGTACCATAATGCCAGATGAACCTGCAATGGCGGTAGCGATGTACGTTAAACCAATGGATGTATCTTTGCTTGCTAAAGGCAGAAAAGTACGTATCGAATTTGATGGTTGGCCTGCTTTACAGTTTAGTGGATGGCCATCGGTATCGGTAGGTACTTTTGGTGGAGTGATTGATGTCATTGATTTCGTGGACAGTAAGGAAGGGAAATACAGAATATTGGTACGACCTGACCATAACGATGATCCTTGGCCTAAACAAATCAGAATGGGATCTGGCGTAAAAGGCTGGGCAATGCTGGATGAAGTGCCTATATGGTTTGAATTATGGCGTCAACTCAATGGCTTCCCTCCTAGGGTGAAATTGGTTGACCCTACCAAAATCGACAAATATTACGAACAAGAGAAAAAGTATTAACAAAGTACAAAGTACAAAGTACAAAGTACAAAGTACAGAGTACAGAGTACAGAGTACAGAGTACAGAGTACAGAGTACAGAGTACAAAGTACAAAGTACAAAGTACAAAGTACAAAGTACAAAGTACAAAGTACAAAGTACAAAGTACAAAGTACAAAGTACAAAGTACAAAGTACAAAGTACAGAGTACAGAGTACAAAGTACAGAGTACAGAGTACAGAGTACAAAGTACAGAGTACAAAGTACAGAGTACAGAGTACAGAGTACAGAGTACAGAGTACAGAGTACAGAGTACAGGGTTTCGCTACGCGAAACTTTGTTTACCTAATACCTAATACCTGATACTTAATACCTATTTTAATGGTATTTTAATTCGCTTTTAACACCTGTTTAATTGTGAAAACTTACTTTTGTGATGTAGAAAGAGAAACACCAAAATAAAACAATACGATAATGGATTTAAAAAGAATCCCTGCTGACGGACTAGCCGGTTTAAAAGAAAATTTCAAATCAGATGCCATTTCTGGATTTTTGGTATTCCTATTGGCCATGCCCTTGAGTTTGGGTATCGCAAAAGCTTCTGGCTTTCCTCCTGCCATGGGCTTAGTGACAGCCATTATTGGCGGTATGTTGGTAAGTATCATTGCAGGTTCTCGCCTGACGATTAAAGGGCCTGCGGCAGGATTGATTGTAATTGTAGCAGGTGCTGTACAAGAATTTGGGAAAGGCGACCCTGTTTTGGGTTGGCAATTGGCTTTAGGAACAGTGGTCGTGGCAGGTATTTGTCAAATATTATTTGGGGTGTTTAAATTAGGGTCTTTGGGTGATTTTTTTCCAGTATCTGCAGTACATGGTATGTTGGCCGCTATTGGGATCATTATCTTTGCTAAACAAATCTTTGTATTGTTGGGCGTAGACCCAGCCTTGGTAAAAGGAATGGCTCCTTTGGCTTTACTGGCATACATTCCGATGGGAATCATGAATATGAAACCTATGGTGGCTATTATTGGGGTAGCGAGTTTAATTATTTTATTCGGTTTACCACAAATTAAAAATGCCATTATTCGTAAAATACCTTCTCCTCTAGTGGTATTGGCTTTAGCGATTCCTTTAGGCACCTACCTAGGCCTTGAAAAAGGTTCTTTGGTAAGCATAGGTAATTTTATTGAAAATGTAGGTTATCATGTAAGTTTTGGAGGTTTTAATGAGCCAATGGTGTTCGTTAAATATGTCATCATGTTTGCCTTGGTGGGTTCTGTTGAAAGCTTACTGACTGTAAAAGCCATAGACCCTTTAGATCCTTACAAACGCAAATCAAATTACAACAAAGACTTGATTGCTGTAGGTATTGGTAATGTGGTGGCCGGTGCTTTAGGTGGTTTGCCAATGATTTCTGAAGTAGCACGTTCCTCTGCCAATGTTAACAATGGCGCAAAAACAAGGTGGGCCAATTTCTTTCATGGGGTATTTTTATTAGTGGCGGTATTAACCATTACACCACTCATTGAAATGATTCCTAATGCCGCTTTAGCCGCTATGTTGATTGCCGTTGGTTACCGTTTGGCTTCACCATCGGAATTTATCAAAACCTATAAAATTGGATCTGAACAGCTATTGATTTTTATCATCACCATTGTTATTACCCTTGCAGAAGATTTACTATTAGGTGTTGGCGCAGGTATTTTAACTAAAATAATTATTGAAGTCTATAGTTTTTACATTAAACCTGCAGGCTCCCTATTCAAAGGAAAAGCGGAGGTAATTAAAACAGATGACAAACACTACACCATTAAAATTCATAACGCAGCCGTATTTTTGAATTATATCGCTTTAAAGAAATATTTCGTAAATATTCCTGACGATGCCCATATCAATGTAGATTTTTCTCACACTAAATTGGTGGACCATACTTTTATGGAGCAAATGCACGCCCTTGAAGCAGATTACCACAACACAGGTGGCCATTTACACCTTATTGGCATGGAGCATTTGGTTGCGAACTCTAGCCATCCTTTGGCCTCAAGAAGGGCCTTAGCGACCAACGAAATCATCAAACCAAAAGAACTTATTTTATCCAAACGCCAAAAAGCAGTTTCTGAATTTGCCGTTTCAGAAGGACTTGATTTGGACTTAGCGCCTAAATTTGCCTTACTAAGAATGAGTTTATCTACCTTTGGTATCACCAGAAAAGCCATTGATGCGACCAACTTGTTAGTGGGGGTGAAAGACAATTACCAATATATGTTTACGGATATTTTTGTACAAGAAGCCAATTTCTTAACGAAACCACAATTTAAAATGACGGTGATGTTATTGACGGATAACCAACATGATATACCAGAATTTTCGCTTGAAGCAGAAGGCATATTTCATGATTTAAAAGTCATTGGTGGAAACAAAGATATCGACTTTAAGGCGTATCCTAAATTCTCTAAAAAATATTTCTTAACAGGTGATCATGAAGATAAAATCAGAAACTTCTTTAATCCTTCCCTCATTGCTTTGCTAGAGCAAGTTCAAGGATATGTCATTGAATCAAAAAACAATTCTTTGTTGGTCTATAAAAACACAGAACTTCAGTCTACCACTGAAATGAAAGAAACGATAGCATTTGTAGACAAATTTATAGCCGCAATAAAATAAGGAAATACCAACAATACAAAAGGAGACATTTTAACAAGTGTCTCTTTTTTTTAAGCAAATTTCAATAAACAATAACACAGCGAAATGCCATGAAACATATATTCGTAACCGCACTTACCAGTATAGGCCTCTTTTCGGCGAGTATTGCACAAGAGGTACCGGTAACACCAGTAGACTCTGTCGCAATCAAAAGAGCCATCGCTACAGAAAAAGAAGTTTTAAAATACAATTTAAATGCCGACGGAAGCCATTTCTTTCAAGTGACATTCTTAAATCAGGTTTGGGTGAGGGCTAACGAAAGTAATCCGGGAACCTTAGTTGACAAAACAGCACAACAAAATACATTTGATATTGGCTTGAGACGTACGCGTATTCAATTGTTTGGTCAAGTAACCGACCGTGTCTTTTTGTATTTTCAATTGGGACAAAACAATTTCAATGCACAAAGTGGTTATACCGATGCTGGTGGTGGCAATAGAAAAACAGCTTTTTTTGTACATGATGCCTTTGGAGATTACAAAGTATTTAAGGATAAAAACTACTTGAAAATTGGAGGAGGTTTAACCATTGCCAATGGGCTTTCTCGTTTTTCGCAACCCAGTATAGGTTCTATTATGACCTTAGATGTGCCCGTATTTGCACAAGCCACCGTGGACCAAACCGATCAATTTTCAAGAAAATTAAGTTTGGTGGCAAGAGGACAGGTAGGCAAATTTGATTATAGGGTGTCATTGTCTGACCCATTCCCCATTTTATCTAATGGCAGTACAACTGCTGCAGGCAATAAAGCCAGCACCACGGCCACTTCGTTTGCACAAGTAGGTCACCATAAACAATACCAAGCCTATGTGATGTATCAATTTTTTGATCATGAACAAAACAATACGCCTTATATGACAGGTACTTATTTAGGTAAAAAGAAAGTATTTAACATTGCCGCTGGGTTTATCACGCAAAAAAATGCCATGTGGAAAAAAGAGATTGGGAAAGCCGACAGTGTTTCTTACCAAGACATGAACTTGTGGAGTGTAGAATCTTTCCTAGACATGCCCATGAACAAAGAAAAAGGTACAGCGATTAATGCGTATGTGGGCTATTTCAACACCAATTATGGCACCAATTATTTAAGATACAATGGCATAATGAATCCTGCTACCTCCTCCTCCACCGCGAAAACAACTGATGTGGGAGCCAATGCTTTTGGCAATGCATTACCGATGTTTGGCACAGGAAAAGTATTGTATTCGCAATTGGGCTATTTAATGAAAAAAGAGTTGTTAGGTGTTGGCAATGGCACTTTGATGCCTTACGCTTCCGCAACTTTAGCCAACTATACCCGCTTAGGAAGCAACAGCATGAATGTGTACAATGTGGGTATCAACTGGATGATGAACGGCCACAAATCTAAATTGTCATTAGACTACCAAAATAGACCAACCTATTATTTACAAGGAAGCGATGTTAAAGCGGGTCCAAGAAAAGGTTGCCTAACTTTACAATGTCAAATTTTTATATAAACGTTTTGGTCTGTATTGCAAAACCTGGCACACACAAGCAAAAAAGAGTGACAAGACTAGCTTGTCACTCTTTTTTGCTTGTGTGTGTATGTTAAAATCTATTTTAAGCAACCCTAAGTAAGTTGAACGATTGATAAAATTCTTGCTTAGCATCTTTTAATAAGTCTTCTCGGTGATGTGCCACTTTATTGTAGTGCAAATCGAGGCCAAGGTATTCAAACAGTTTCTCTGTGCAATGCCCATACAACTCTTTCGCAATAGCCTTAATAAGCAATGGCATGTATTTATTGGCAATATGATCACCCAACAAGGCAGATATGGTCGTTTTATGACAAAGCTCTACGGCAAATTCATATTTCAATTGCTCAAACAAATCGTTGTCTAAATTGTCGAAATAATCGGTTTTCATTAATCTATTGATTTCAGAAACGCTTCCCGCATTAATTTCCTTTAAAAAAACTGTCCTAAAAGCAACATAAGCTGATTTAGACAAAACTAGGGCATATGATTTTTGCAAATCGTGCTTTGTTACTATTTCCGAATAAATATTCGATAAATCAATATTTAGTTTCTCGAATTGCATAACCGTAATTTTTAAATGAAACACTGTATGTTACATTGTTTAAACCAATGTAAAAGTTTGTACGCTCATTCTTTTTTTAAGTTGTGAAGATGCTTGTTTTATTTTAAATCAATTCTATTTTTTAGCCGTAAAGAAAAAAGAAACATGAAGTAGGGTCTGAAAAACTCAATTCACATCATTTGTAAATCATTTTTATCAAATATACTTAAAATTATTATGCTAAAATGACCACTCCATTTAATTGAAATAATTGGTTAATTCGCTTTGCGTTATCGGGAAAGGCTTTGTTTGAGCTTCCCGATAAAATCGGGACGAGTGCCAATCACGTGATCCGCCGCGGCGGAAACGCCCTACGAAATGAATAGCTTATCTATGCTATTTAAACCAAACTAGTGCACCACTTTAATGAAATAAAATCAAATACCCTTGCATTTAAACAGTTAAAGCAATGGCTTAAATCTCTAAAAATCAACAAATAAACTATTTTTCAGCAGACCCTACTTAACTATTTTTCAGTAGATCCTATTAGGTCTCCAAACAAGCAGGTGCAGAAATGTTAACGAACAGCTATAAATATTACCTAGTGACATGTATGGCTTCAGGAAAAAGACCACTCCCTAAACAATATCAAGGCTTTAATGGTCCTGTATATTGGAGACAAGGAACATTCGCTTCTCCTTTATAACACGATTTGCA
The DNA here is from genome assembly GCA_044357485.1 of Cytophagales bacterium. Classification (GTDB taxonomy): domain Bacteria; phylum Bacteroidota; class Bacteroidia; order Cytophagales; family UBA9547; genus CALPQG02. Next base: position 7,363 of record JBIKPL010000007.1, on the reverse strand, counting down.
AAAATTAACAGCAAGGTAAATGTGTTGTTTTTTGTTTTTTTTAATTTCAAAAGTCAGCAAAGGTTTTTTGAACCACTTATCAATACATCCCTGATCAGTGACCACCATATCATTTTGATGAGCATAATCAATAGGATGCAAATGTTCGTCATCAACAATATAATATTTACCAGGGAATAAATCGGGAAGCGAAATAACCCCTCCAGCTTTGGTGATTAATGTTTGTAAAATTGGTGCAGAGGACTCATTTACCTCCCCTTTTTTTAGGTATAACTTTTTACCTACATAAGCCCTAGGTTTAGCCAAAGAATCAAGCATTTCTTGTGTAGGACGCATTCCCATACAATATTCAGTGGTGTAAGTGACATTGACAATACAAGTCGAAAAACCAACTTTTAATTTTAAAAAGCCTGCGCATGAAACCAGTAATACAACGAGTACGACCGTTACAAGCACGAAAATATTCTTATTTTTTCTCATCTTTAGCGGGGATAAAATTCATTGAGATTGAATTCACACAATGCCTCACATTTTTAGGGGTTAATCTTTCCCCTTCAAACACATGCCCTAAATGCCCGCCACAATGGGCACAAACAATTTCCACCCTACGACCATCCGCATCGGGATGTTTGGCTACGGCACCAGGAATTTCATCGTCAAAACTTGGCCAACCACAATGCGAATCAAATTTTGAATCTGAAGTATATAAAGGCGTATTGCATTGTTTACAGGTATAGATGCCCTTATCTTTAAGGTCTGTATATTTGCCCACAAAAGGACGTTCCGTTCCCTTATGCAGGATTACATACGTTTCTTCAGTGGTAAGTTTGTTATAAGTTTGCACGGGTTGGTATTTAGTTGATTTAGCAGGAGTCTCATTTTTACTTTGGCCACAAGAAAGCAAAGGCATTAGCATTATTTGAAGTATCAATATACATAACTTTCTCATCATGGTACTGTTTAATTTAAATTTGAACGCTGGGGTAAAAAGAAAGTTGTGCAATACCTGATTCATTTAAAGAAAAAATGCTTCCTGAAAAAATCAAGAAGCATTTGAGCACATTAACTATACGGTTAGCGCAAAGTGAATTTTAGGGATTAAGAATTAAACTCAAGTTCAATGACTAAATCATCTTGTTCCACCAATTCGCCTTCTTTAATTTCTATTTTTTTCACTTTACCAACACCTGGAGAAGTAATCGTTGTTTCCATTTTCATGGCCTCAATAATAAATAGTGGCGTATTTTCTTTTACCGCTTGACCTGATTTCACCAGCACTTTGGCCAATTTCCCTTGCAGTGGAGAACCTATTTCAGTATCTTTTTCTGCTTTTCTATGGGTAGGTTTAAGGGCTTTATAGGCATGGTCTTTCACCTGTACACGTCGTGTTTGTCCATTCAATTCAAAAGACACCGTACGCATACCATTTTCATCTGGAGGGAAGCTAAACAACATTTTTACAATGATGTTTTTTCCTTTTGAGATAGGTACCATTATTTCTTCGTAGGTTTTCATGCCATAGAAGAAAGCAGGCGTAGGAATATTTGAAATATCGCCATATATCACTTTGTGTTGGAAATAATCTTCAAATACTTTTGGGTACATTTTATAAGACAAGAAGTCTAGGAAAGAACATTCTTTGCCGAATTTTTTCTGGAACTGCTCGAATTCTTTATCAAATTCGATTGGCGCCATGTGTTCGTTAGGACGTTCGGTATAAGCCACTTCGTCTTTCAAGACTACCTTTTGTAGCTTAGACGGAAATCCACCATAAGGCTGCCCTAAATCACCTTTAAAGAAACTAATTACTGAATCAGGGAAAGAAATCGATTGCCCTTTTTCTAATAAATCTTCAGCGGTATAATTGTTAGAGGCCATGAACAAAGCAAGGTCTCCTACCACTTTAGAGCTAGGCGTTACTTTAACAATGTCACCAAACAATTTATTTACCAATGCGTAATTCTTTTTAATCTCCAACCATTTTTGTCCCAAGCCTAAAGAAGCCGCTTGTTGCATTAAGTTGGTATATTGTCCACCTGGCATTTCGTGTTCATACACTTCCGCTGTTCCTGCTTTTAAGCCTGACTCAAATGGGTAATAGAATTCTCTTACGGTTTCCCAATAGTCTGATTGACGATTGAGTAATTCAAGGTCTATTTTGTTTTCTCTTGGATGACCTTGCATCATCGCTACTGTAGAGTTGAAGCTTGGTTGAGAAGTTAAACCCGACATTGAGGCAATAGACACATCAATAATATCTACACCAGCTTCAATGGCTTTAAGGTAAGTAGCCGATTGAATAGAAGCCGTATCATGGGTATGCAAGTGTATAGGAAGGTCAACTACTTTTTTAAGTTCGGTGATCAGTTCCGTTGCGGCATAAGGCTTTAACAAACCAGCCATGTCTTTAATGCAAAGCATGTGCACCCCTGCATCTTCCAATTGACGTCCTAAATCTAAGTAATACTGCAAGTTATATTTGGTATTGTTGATATTCATCACATCACCAGTATAACAAATAACCCCTTCCGCTAAAGCACCTGTGCGTTCTTTCACCGCATTGATACTTGTTTTCATTCCTTCCATCCAATTCAAGGAATCAAAAATACGGAAGATATCAATTCCATTTTCCCATGATTTTTCAATGAATTTCTCCACTAAATTATCTGGATAGGCTTTATAACCAATGGCATTGGCACCACGAATCAACATTTGAAAAAGAATATTAGGAGCAGCGGCACGCAAACGTTGCAACCTATCCCAAGGACATTCGTGTAAGAAACGCATCGACACATCAAATGTCGCACCGCCCCACATTTCCAATGAAAATATTTGAGGATGGTTTTTTGCTAAACTTTCGGCTACTTTCAACATATCCGTGGTACGCATTCTGGTAGACAAAAGACTTTGATGTCCATCTCTAAAAGTCGTATCGGTGTATTGAATTTCGTTGGTATTTTTTAACCAATCAATAAATCCTTCTCTGCCTAAACTAATCAGTTTCGTTTTGGTTCCTTCAGGATATGCCCCATAAGTATCGAAATTAGGGACAATTGGTTTTTGGAATTTTTTGGTAGGATCAGGATTTTTAACATCCGCATGTCCATTCACAATCACATCTGATAAATAAAGCAATGTTTTTGTTCCCCTGTCTTGACGACGAGGAATTTTCAACAACTCAGGATGCGATTCAATAAATTTTACGGTAGCTTCGCCTCTAATGAATTCAGGATTACGAATTACGTTTTCAAGGAAACCGATATTGGTTTTTACCCCCCTAATCCTATATTCTGTCAAAGTACGGTACATACGTTCGCAAGCACCTTTCATGGTACGTCCTGAAGCCGTAATTTTTACCAATAGGGAATCAAAATAAGGAGAAATTTTCACCCCTGGATAGGTACTTCCTTCATCTAAACGAATACCAAAACCACCGGCATTTCTGTAGGCGATAATCGTTCCGTAGTCAGGCTTGAAACCGTTTGAGGGATCTTCTGTCGTCACACGACATTGTACCGCAAAACCATTGAGTTTAACATCTTCTTGTTTGGTAATAAAAATACAAGGATCTGCTAAAAGATGGCCTTTGGCAATTAATATTTGCGAGCGCACAATGTCGATACCTGTTACTTGTTCCGTAATGGTATGTTCTACTTGTACACGAGGATTTACTTCAATAAAATAAATATTTTCTTGGGCATCCACCAAAAACTCTACCGTACCCACGTTATTGTACCCCACTTCACGAGAAATGGCAATAGCATAATCGTACATTTTTTGTTTGGTTTCAGGCTCAAGCACCGGACAAGGCGCAACTTCCACCACTTTTTGGAAACGACGTTGCACCGAGCAATCCCTTTCATACAAATGCACTATGTTGCCATAGTTATCTGCCATGATTTGAATTTCGATGTGTTTTTGGTTGGTAATGAATTTTTCTAAAAATACGGTATCATCACCAAAAGCTTTGCCCGCTTCACCTTTTGCTTCGTTATAAAGATTTTCGATTTCTGCCTCTGAGTTTACCACACGCATCCCTCTTCCACCACCACCGGCTGCCGCTTTAATCATTACGGGATAACCAATGCGTGCTGCTTCTCTTTTCGTTACTTCAATATTGATTAAGTCTTCATGACTGTCTTCAATCAAAGGAACGCCAGCTTTCATGGCAATAATTTTCGCACGTACCTTGTCTCCAAGTGCATCCATTGCCTCCGGATTAGGACCTACGAAAATAATCCCCTCTTCCCTACATCTTAAGGCAAACTGTACATTTTCAGAAAGCAAACCATACCCAGGGTGAATAGCATCAACATCATTTTGTTTGGCCACCTGAATAATCGCTTCAATATCAAGATACGGTTTTAGCGCCTCGCCATCTTTACCAATCATATAGGCTTCATCAGCCTTGTAACGGTGTAAAGAATAACGATCTTCATCACTGTACATGGCTACTGTTCTGAGCTTTAACTCAGACGCTGCTCTTAATATACGTACCGCTATTTCGCCTCTATTGGCAACTAAAATTTTGTCTAATTTTTTTAGAACACTTTCCATTATCTCTCTATAATTCTGCTATGTCACAATTCGAATGGCTAAAATAAAAAAATCGTTTGAATATATATAGTAAAGGGCTTTTTTTATTCATATTTATTTTTTAAAAAATTCCCTAAAAAACGATATACAAGTAAAATTTTGATTTTTATACTTATTTAAATATTAAAATCTTAATTTAGGAGCGATTTTACAGTCGCCTTCGTTCAATAATGTTTTTTGCATTTTTCGTAAAGATGATTATTAAACTTAGCACAAAATCATGATTTTTTTTAGCGCAAGCAGGATAAATCAATTTTTAAAAAGGTACCTATTGCCCTAGTTTTGAACTATACTATTACTATAAATTATTTTAAAATGGGTTTTATCGTAAAAACAGCCTCTACTGATGATGAATTTGAGCAATTATATGCCATGAATTATCAAACTTTTGTGGAAGAAATACCACAACATCAACACAATGATTCCAAAAAATTAATTGACAAATTTGATCGACTCAACACCTATTTTATTGTAAAAAAGGAAAACGAAGTCGTAGGAATGATGGCTATAAATACGACAAGGCCATTTTCGTTAGAGTACAAATTAAACAATCTTGAGCAATACCTTCCGCCTCAACACAAACTCGCAGAAGTAAGGTTATTGTCTGTAAAACCTTCCCAAAGAAATGGGAAAATATTTTTATTGCTTCTGCAAGCCATTCGCGAATATGGCAATACAAATCACATAGACCTGGCTGTAATTTCTGGCACCATTCTTCAATTGTCCTTATACCATCGCATTGGATTTGTTGATTTTGCCAACCCTGTCGGAACGGAGCTTGCCAAATATCAACCGATGTATATTTCCATGGCTCAATTAGAAAAATACCTATCCAATATTTAATATTTTTTTCACATGAATACCATAACGAACCTTTTACCAGGACCAGTAAACATCCCTTCTGCAGTACAATTATGCATGCAAAACAGGCCATATTCTCATCGAATTACACCTTTTAACGATTTATACCAACACCTCGTCAAGCATGTGCAAGGTTTAGGAATGCCCAATGTACAAGTTTTACAAGGCAATGGCACCTTGGCCAATGATGTCATCGCCAACCAATTGTTAGGCCTACCTGCAAAAGGCATTATTATCGAAAATGGAGAATTTGGCAAACGATTGGTTCGTCAAGCAAAAAATATTGGACTTCGTTTTGAGGTATTCAAAAGTGAAATAGGAGCACCAATACTATTGGACCAGTTAAACACGATATTTAAAACAAAGGAGATACAATGGATATGGTTTGTACATTGTGAGACAAGTTCGGGTCAACTGAATCCGCTCCAAGAAATAGTGCAATTATGCCAAGTCCATCACGTAATATGCGCCGTCGATGCCATCAGCACTATAGGTAACCTGGCTGTTGACTTTAGCGGCGCCAGCTTTGTTTCGGCTACCAGTGGCAAAGGCCTTAGTTCATTGCCTGGTTTGTGTTTAGTGATGTATAAATCGGTTTTGAATACGCAATCAATCAGTCATTTCTTAGATTTGGCTTACCATGAAAAGCAACATAACATCCCTTTTACGCTAAGTTCCAATCAATTAGAAGCCTTAGTAGAAGGATTTAATTACAGTGTTAACGCAGACCACTATACCGCTATTGAATCACTTTCAGCACAAATAAAAAAGTGGCATTTTAATAGTTTTCAAAGATTAAACGTGTCTCAAGCAAACCCTGCGGTGCACACTTTTGTGGTAAAAGAAGGCAATGCGTCCACCACGATTGGCGATTTATTAGCCCAAAAAGAAGTCATGGTCAATTGTTACACAAAATATTTGCAAGAGATGAATGCTTTTCAAATTTGTTTGATGGGAGAAGTGACCAACATAGACCTCAGAAATATCTTTAAAATTTTAACTGAAGTGGATGTAGCGCTTGCTAAAAAACATGATATTTTAAGCTATATTCCTGTTATATAGGGGCTGCTGAAAAATAGTTTATTTGTTAATTTTTAAAGATTTAAGCCATTGCTTTAACCGTTTAAATGCAAGGATATTTGATTTTATTTCATTAAAGTGGTGCACTAGTTTGATATAAATAGCATAGATAAGCTATTCATTTCATAGGGCGTTCCCTTCGGTCGCGTGATCGGCACTCGCTATTTTTCTTGTGGTCAAATTATAGCGTATTAAAAAATTACCTCAACCCACAAGAAAAATGAGCTCAAACAAAGCCTCTCCCGCTAACGCAAAGCGAATTAGCCAATCATTTCAATTAAATGGAGTGGCCATTTTAGCATCATAATTTTAAGTATATTTGCTAAAAATGATATACAAATGATGTGAATTGAGTTTTTCAGCCTAAATAATCAATGTGTGTTTAGCTTTATATTGAAGCGCCGTATTTGGTAACCCGACACCAATAATCTTTCCCCAACAAAAAACCGACAAAAATTTAATATTCAACACATTATAAAAAATTATTCCCCAAAACTTTAGTTTTAAAAAGCATAGACCTAATATTGATGAAAGACAAAACCAACCATTCATTTACAGGACAATAATAAAAGCAAAATTTTCCAAACCATTATTTCAATTTAATTTTCAACGATTCAAAACCAATATCCCTAAAACCCAATAGTGCATATTTCGTTTGCCCATTTTCAATATTTCTAAAAACATAATTGGCATTCAATTCGGCAAAAAAATCAGCATTGGCCGATGCAGCCACTGCCATATTTCCGATGGTAATCCCCGGCCCAATTACAAGTCCGATGGGCACAGAAGAACTTGAGCTACCGTTAGAGGAGGTGAGTTGCATAGG
>JBIKPL010000106.1:0-8555 GCA_044357485.1 Cytophagales bacterium | reverse complement strand
GCGGCAATCGCGAATAGCGTTGAAATTCCACTGTCTTAAGGTAAGGGTGAGGGTATTCGTGCCTCTATTCCCCGTTTGCAACGAGGATTTTTGTATTGGCGTTTCCAACGCTAGGCGGCAATCGCGAATAGCGTTGTAAATCCACTGTCGTTAAGGTAAGGGTGAGGGTATTCGTGCCTCTATTCCCCGTTTGCAACGAGGATTTTTGTATTGGCGTTTCCAACGCTAGAAATCAGCGAATGCAGTTGTAAATCCACTGTCGTTAAGGTAAGGGTAATGATCGAAAAAATACTAATTTAGAAAAAAAATAGTTGTTTAGAATACTTTGCTTTGGCATTTCAAACGAACAATTGACATTAACGATAGACCCTATTCAAAATTAACAACATAAGATACAACAAACGAATATCCAATACACATTATTCTATACCCAGCCGCAGTCAATTTATTGTACTAGTGTCACATACAGTTTGGTTGTGCCATTGATAATGATGACATAATAGCCCAAATCAAGCATTGCGCCAGACTGGTCAGTGCCATCCCAAACGGCAGGCGCGCTTAATATTTTAACTCTTTTCCCTTGTCGGTTAAAGATTTCTGCTTGTCCAATGTTTTCAATAGTATAACTGTCATTGAGGCCATCGCCATCTGGTGAAAATATAGCGGTTTCACAATCGGCTACCTTTGCAATTTTAATGGCATTGGGTATATATGAGGAACAGATGTTTTGATTGTCGGCAATGGTTACATCATAATGTCCCTTTTGTAGATGGGCAAATACGGGTGAAGTGCTCGTACTTAAAATACCTGTATCGGAATTTTTCAGGGTATATAGGTAGGGGCCTTTGGAGCCTAAATTAAATGATTCATCTATTTTAATGGTAGTGCCTGTTTTGCAATCGACGCTTTCTAATTGATAGGTAATTTGCTTGATTTTTATACATCCTTCGCTTACTACAAAGGGTTTGGAATACAGTATCTTACCATAGAATGGGTCGTCCGATTTGGAGACCCATAGTACACAAGTATATACACCTGTGTCTGACAGTTGCGCGGAGGAAAAATTGATTTGGTTTAGTTCCGCATTCGGATATTCGACCCCATTTTTGTACCATACATATACGATGTTTGTCAATAGGGTGTCGATATTGGTTTTGAAGGTTAACGGTTGATTGGCAAATAATTTTATCGTTTGTACTGTTCCTAAAGAATCTTGCGGGGAAAAGGTGTAAGAGCCAAAAGCAAGATGTTTGCTACTTGGTGTTAGGGCCGTAAAGCTTAGTTGATTGTGGTTTAGTTTTAAGGTGGTTAAAGACGAAAAACTGCTTAAATCAGGAATGCTGACAAGTCGGTTGTGGTCCGCTTCTAATGAAATTATTAAGCTAGGAGTGTAAATTGCAGGCAATTCAGTGAGTTCATTGTTACTGAGCAATAATTGCTCAAGACGTGTCAGATTGCCGAGAGAGGGTATGCTAGTGATTTTATTGTTAGTGCAGTTTATGTATTTGAGGTTATTAAAATTGCTTAAATCAGGTAGTGTCGTCAATTGATTATTGCTACAGGTAAACTGCTCAAGCTTTGTGAGCGATGCAATACTTGGGATATTTTTAAGGTTGTTGTTTGAAATGTCTAAGGCTGTGATATTGATGAAGTGGTTGATACCTGTAATGTCTGTGAGCGATTGATTTTTAAACGAAATTGGGCCAGAGATGAGATTCGCTTGTACAATAATAAGGTTATTGTCGTCGTCAATCACTTGAGGGAATTGTGCTTTAAGGGTAGCCACAAATTCGGTATCTTGTAAGGCTACCGTTTGGGCCATCGCAGTGTACATGCTACTTAAAAGTACTATGAATAAATACAATGGCTTCAATATTGGCAATCGATATGGTGAGATTTTTTTCATGTTATTCGTAAATAGTTACGGTACCTTTTTTGATGGTACCATCAGTAAATTCAATCAGGTATTTGTACAGACCAGCGGTTGCGATACTTCCATTGGTTTGAGTACCATCCCAACCAGCAGCATCTGCTAGCTTGGCCTCATATATAAGGGTGCCTGTGCGTGTGTAAATTTGTATGCTGCCGGTTTGTCCCTCTTTGAACGGAAACGGAAATGTTTCGTGGTATTGAGGGTTGAAGGCAAAATTAGTGATTTCTTTGAGGCATTCTTTGGTTGTGATGTGTACCGAAGGGAGTATGGTTTGGCAACCAAGGGCATCTTTCAGACTTAGCTTATATTCCCCTGCTTGTAAATGCGTAAAATGTGCATTTTTGGTAAATGCAGTGCCATTGTTGATGGAAAATTGGTATGGTGTTTTCCCGTTTTTCAAGTCTTCAAAACTAATTTCTCCTGTGGCATTTTCTATACAAGTTGGATTTGTTTTTATATCACTTTGTAAAATAATTCCTGCACAAGGATTGACATCACTGCTATTGTGCAATGGTGGCTGCGCTGTTTTAAGGGGTGAAATAGCAGGTTCAAGGCTTGTATTTGTATTTTCAATATGATGCTCCATCTGTGTTAGCATTGGTGTTTGAACACTTGGCGCCTCAGGGCTTGCCCTTTCAATACTCGGTTGTGTTGTACTTGTAGCTATTGCAGGAGTTGGTTGAGCTTTTAAAGAGCCTTGATTATTTATGGCGTTGGTGTTTTTAACTATGTATTGTTTTGTTGCTGTAATTGGTGCATTGATGCCAAGCCACCAATAACAAGCCACCATCGTCATGCTGATGAGGCCAACAACTCCTGCAATTTTTAGTTTTTTATTGGTTTTAGTTGGTTCAAAAGGAATGTCTTTCATCTCTTTTTGCATGCGTGCTTTTAGGGCTAACAATTGATGGTTTATCACCAATTCGTTGGTTAGCTTTACCGCAGCAAGCTTTGACTGAAGACTTGAGTCCGTTTGCAGTTGATTTTCAAATTCATGCAATGTTGACCCAGAAAGTTTTCCTTCTAAGTACAAATCAATTTTTTCGTAGATGTCTAATTCAGGTCTCATGACTTTAATATCGACTTTAAGGTATGGTCTTGCTCTACCAATTCAACTAATTTTTGTTTGCATCGGTAAAGATGTGTTTTTGCTGCATTTGCACTGGTAAATTGCATTTTTTTTGCAATTTCGTCTGTGCTAAGTTTATGGTAAATAGAGAATAGTAATAGTTGTTTGCATTTTTCTCCTGCAAGTTCAAATAACTGCATAAATGCATTGTTTTTTTCGTTTTCCAATAAGTTTTCTAGCGCATTGGCCGCGTTGTCTTCTATAGGATTTATTTGTTCAACGTTGGTATTTTTATTTAATTTTGTCACCCTATTGATCCAAAGGTTTTTGCATATATAATACATCAAGGCATCTATGCTTTGTATTTCTAAGGCTTCTCCTGATTTAATTTTTTTATACATGATGATTACTGCATCTTGGAAAATATCATCCGCTTCTTGTTTGTTCCCCTTGTTCAAGGTGATGTAATTCCTTACTTTAGGCAATAAATTCGTGTACAGATAATCTAAGACTAGGTTATCGTTTCCATTTTTAATAGCGCGACGTAATTCTATTTTGGTCGTAATCATAATGCCTTCATTAACTTGACAATTATTAAAAGCAGAAGTAACATGATTTTGGATATTTTTTTTTATTGGAATGAAATATACCTATAAAATGGCAATCATTTTTAAAGTTTATTTTCTTGTAATATAATATTGCAGACACAATTCTAATTGACTTGATGCATACATTGTGTTATCTGTCTTTGCGATGGTGTATGACGCTTGTAATCCAAATTTTTGGTTAAAAAGCGATAGCTTGTCCAGGCCCAATAATAGGGTTGTGCCTATTTGAGGGGAATAACAAACTCCGCCGGAAATTTGATCTTGGTAACGGAGTGTAGCAAAAATCTTGTTTTGCCATTGTGTTTTGTAGGCAAATAGCGCAAGTCCAGTAACGAGGTTTAATTGCGGGGCAATCTTAAATTCATAATCGGCATTCAATACCTGGTAATTGGTAAGGGAATATTCTTTTACAAATAACGAAGATTTTGCATTCGTAAATTGATTGACGGCTAGGCCAATATGGAGTTTTTTCATTTTAAACCAAAGGCCAATGTTACCATCAGGCATCCACGTGCTTGTGCCAACATTGCTATTGGAGCTTTTGATGTTGTAATTAAAATAGCCAAAACTTAGGCCTACTCCCAAGGTCGCTTGTGTATTTATTTTTATGAAGTGACTATACAGCAATTGTGCACGCGTTCTGTTTAAAAATTCTCCATCATGTTCGTTGCTAAAGGTTGCTCCAATAGTGCTTTGGGATGTTTGAATAGTGTCTTTCCCTAATTGGTAGGTAATGCTGGCATAATTGACACCTATGTTTTCGAATAAACCAAAATAACTTTTGTTGAATGCCGACAAGGCTAGTTTTTTTTCTGGTGAAGTGGCCGCCGGATTAGTAAATAGATAGCCATTGCTTACTTGATCAATCAATACTGGGTATATCGATTGAGCAAATACGTTGGCATGTCGTGTAAAAGTGATTAAACAAATTATGCAAAATACATATTTGATCATTGTTTGTTTGGGATGAAGTTAGCGTTTTTAATGGTCTTAGGGAATTGTGTGTGCTACAAATACAGTGATCGTAGGTATTTGTTTGCCAATTTTATGTTGTGCGAAATACTGACATAGTTGAAATTGTAACCTTGTTTTGATTACTCAGCCTTGATTTTAGCGTACAGGGTACATAGATTAGTCTTCAGACTACCCAGTACCCTGTACCCAGTACTTAAATAATCATTCCAGCGGCAACCGTTTCGTTGGTAAATTCATCGATGAGAATTACGCTACCAGTGGTTCTGTTTTTCTTATAGCTGTCGTAGTATAAAGGAGAGGTGGTTCTGATTAAGATTCTTCCAATATCATTCAGTCCAATTGATTTCTCTTCTTCAATTTTATGCAAGGTATTGATGTCTACTTTGTAACGAACATCTTTGACAATACACCTGGCTTCTTTGGTGGTATGTTTGATCACATATTTGCCATTTGGAACCAGCTTTTTGTCGTTCAACCAACATATCATCAGTTCAATGTCCTGACTAACTTCTGGCTGGTTTAATGTTTTCACCAACATATCACCTCTGCTGATATCAATATTGTCTTCCAAGGTAATGGTTACCGACATTGGCGGAAATGCTTCATCTAAAGGCCCATCTAAGGTGTCAATCGATTTTATTTTAGAGGTAAACCCTGAAGGCAAAGCGACTACCTCATCACCTGGCCTGAATGTTCCACCTTCTACTTTACCCGCATAACCTCTGTAATCATGGTATTCATCATTTTGAGGACGAATTACATATTGCACTGGGAAACGCGCATCCACAAAATTTAAATCACTTGCGATGTGCACATTTTCCAAATTGTACATCAACGTACCACCTTGGTACCAAGGCATGTTTTCAGATTTGTCCACCACGTTATCGCCATTCAAAGCAGAAATTGGAATAAATTGAATGTCAGGCACATCTAATTTTGCAGAGAATGATTCGTAATCGGCTTTGATTTTTTCATACACTTCTTCGCTATAATCTACCAAATCCATTTTGTTTACACAAACGACGATGTGTTTGATTTGCAATAAAGAAGCGATAAATGAATGACGCATGGTTTGTTCAATCACCCCATGGCGTGCATCTATTAAAATAATGGTTAGGTTGGCCGTTGAAGCACCTGTAACCATGTTTCTGGTATATTGAATATGGCCAGGGGTATCTGCAACAATGAATTTTCTTTTTGGGGTAGCAAAGTAACGGTAAGCCACATCGATGGTGATGCCTTGTTCACGTTCGGCACGTAATCCGTCAGTCAACAAAGATAAGTCTACATAGCCTTTTCCTTTACGCGTACTTGCTTCTTCAATGGCTTCTAATTGGTCTGCAAAGATTGATTTTGAATCAAAAAGTAAACGACCAATTAAGGTGCTTTTGCCATCATCTACACTTCCTGCAGTAGTGAACCTCAGCAGGTCCATGTCTAAATATGCTTTTGAATCGTGTATTATTTCTTCAGTCATTTTTTTAGTTTTCAGTTGTCAGTATTCAGTTGTCAGTGTTTTGGGTTAGAATAAAGGATGTTTTTTTACTCAACACTTAACACGCATCACTATTTAAAAGTATCCTTGTTTTTTACGGTCTTCCATGGCCGCTTCCGTGCGTTTGTCATCTGCACGCGTACCACGTTCGGTGTTTCTGGCAGAAGCTACTTCTTGAATAACGCGCTCAATGGTATCTGCATCTGATTCAACGGCACCAGTACAAGTCATGTCACCCACTGTTCTGAAACGAACCGTACGTGTTTCATATTTTTCATCGCCCATTAGCGTAATGAAATCAGATTTTGCTAACCAGTTATTGTCTCTGAATACCACTTCACGTTGGTGTGTATAATAGATCGATGGAATTTCTAATTTTTCAGCATCCAAATATTGCCATACGTCCATTTCTGTCCAGTTGGAAATAGGAAAAATTCTGAAATTTTCGCCTACATTTTTTTTGCCGTTGTATAGGTTCCATAATTCTGGTCTTTGGTTTTTAGGATCCCACTGGCCAAATTCATCTCTGTGAGAAAAAAATCTTTCTTTTGCCCTGGCTTTTTCTTCATCTCTACGTGCACCACCAAAACAAGCATCGAACTTAAATTCTTCAATGGTTTCAAGCAAAGTGATGGTTTGTAATCCATTACGGCTTGGGTTAGGGCCTTTTTCGTCTTGAGCCGTTCCTTTATTGATAGAGTCTTGCACATTTCTTACAATTAAGTTAGCGCCCACTTGAGCAGCTAATTTGTCACGAAATGCGATGGTTTCCACAAAGTTATGTCCCGTATCTACATGAACTAAAGGGAAAGGGATTTTTGCAGGGAAGAAAGCTTTTTGAGCCAATCGAACCAAACAAATAGAGTCTTTACCCCCAGAAAACAACAAGGCAGGTCGTTCAAACTGAGCGGCAACTTCACGCATAATGTGAATTGCTTCGGCTTCAAGTTGTTTTAAATGCGATAGATTGTAGGCCATTATTTAAGTTATTAGTTTTGAGTGATGAGTTTTTAGTATTTTGAACAATGAAATGTTCTTTATTTATATTTTATTGTTGTTTCTCTTTTTCCGATACTTTGTACCTAATACTTTGTACTTAATACTTTGTACTTAATACTATATAGTCCACCAACTGTTTTACACAATCATCCATAGGCAATTCGTGGGTACGAATTTCAATAGCGGGATGTTGTGGGGCTTCGAATGGGGCATCTAAACCGGTAAAGTTTTTGATTTCACCGTTTCTGGCTTTTTTATACAAACCTTTTACATCGCGTTGTTCACATACTTCAAAAGGGGCGTTTACATATACTTCCGTAAAATCTTGTGCACCAATAATATTTTTGGCAATGGTTCTAATTTCTTCTGTTGGGCTAATGAATGAGCAAATGGTGATAACACCACCATGGCAAAACAATTTGGCTACTTCTGCTGCTCTTCTGATATTTTCTAGTCGGTCGCCTTCTGAAAATCCTAGGTTGTTGTTGATGCCCGTTCTTAAATTATCACCATCTAGGAGTTGGGTTAAATACCCCTTCGCAAATAATTCTTTTTCTACCGCTTTGGCCAAAGTGCTTTTGCCTGAGCCAGAAAGTCCCACCATCCAAACCACTGTGGCACGTTGTTTCAGTAAAGCTTCTTTGTCGCCACGTTGCAATACGCTGTCAAATATGGGATGGATGTTTTGCATATATTGTAATCTGTTGGATAAACACTTTGATTTACTTGAAAGAACCACAAATTTAGAATAATTTGCGGAATAAAATAAATATATCGCTACTGCTTTTGCAGAATTTTATATTGATTTTTTCAAAATATAGGCAAATATTAAAATAATATTCTGAATGACAAAGATTGACCTTATAAAAATTTGTGGTATAGCTAAAAAAGCAGGGAATGAAATTTTAAATATTTACCATAATCCTGCTTTAGCTGGAAATGTAGAGCAGAAAAAAGATGATTCTCCGTTAACGCTTGCCGATAAAGCATCGAACCAGGTCATTATCGAAGCTTTAAAAACCTTGTATCCCAACATTCCCATTATTTCTGAAGAAGAAAAAGAAATTCCTTATGAGGTGCGAAAAAACTGGACCACCTTTTGGCTCATTGACCCACTCGATGGTACCAAAGAATTCATCAAAAGAAATGGGGAATTTACGGTAAATATCGCTTTGGTGGAAAACAATATTACTACTGTTGGCGTGATTTACGCACCAGTGTTGGATATCATGTATTGGGGTGATGCGCATGGGGCTTTTATGCAAAAGGCTGGAGGTGCGGTTCAAAATATTCAATCCAATACCAAAACAACCAAACTTACTGCTGCCGGAAGTCGATCGCATGGAAGTAAAGAAGATACCCAAGTATTGGCCCAATATGACATTGAAAATTTTGTAAGCATGGGCAGTTCCCTGAAATTTTGTTTGGTTGCCACAGGTGAAGCCGACATTTATTATAGAAGTGGACCCACCATGG
>JBIKPL010000105.1:0-8558 GCA_044357485.1 Cytophagales bacterium | reverse complement strand
AACCGTTTAAATGCAAGGGTATTTGATTTTATTTCATTAAAGTAGTGCAATAGTTTGATTTTAATAGCATAGATAAGCTATTCATTTCATAGGGTGTTCCCGCCGCGGCGGATTGCGTGATCGGCACTCGTCCCGATTTTTTCGTGACACACCAAACAAAGCCTCTCCCGCTAACGCAAAGCGAATTAGCCAATCATTTCAATTAAATGGAATGGCCATTTTAGCATCCATAATTATAAGTCTATTTGCTCAATATGATTTACAAATGATGTGAATTGAGTTTTTCAGAGACCCTATTTACCTTCTCTTGTATTTTACAATACAATCGCTATTAATATAATTAATCAAATAAAAAATAGTGTATTAAAAAGATTTTTTCAAATTATTTTTCAACCAAAAAGAGCCAAATTTAAACCTATTCCATCATTTCAAATCAATCATTCCCCCACGTTCATTAATACAAGTAACTTATTTTCAGGTTCATCGTTATAAAACACAACCGTTTAGTGAAGCCATTTGTAAACCCCAATTTTTAAATACAAAGGCATTCTTTTAACTGCATCAATTTTAGTGTTCCATTTTTTAATAAATAAACTTAAAAACGCTAGTTCAATGAAAAAGAAAATACTTAAAAATTCCTTATGGAAAGGAATTGCTGTGACCGTATTGCAAGCAATCGTCACCATCGAAACCTATGCTCAAACCATGAACCCACTAAACCAAAGTGGATGGACCTTGATGGAGGAGAAAAACAATATTGCCATGTATTACCAGACGGCGACTTGTGGTAATGAGCCATATATTTTAATCCGAATCATCAACAAAAGCAAGCACAATGCAGCTGTGGAATGGTCATTAGAAAAAGGTTCTTTGAAAAACAAATTTGCCATCCTCGCACAAACAGACCGCATCGGTACCTGTCCTAGCAATGAAAACCATGCTGCAATAAACGACTTGGCCGAAAGTATCCCTGAAGGAAAAACCATTTACACCTTACATCCCAACTTTAACATTCATTAATTCAACGCTAAAAACAACTTAACCATGAAAAAGACTTACACAACACCCAACATATTGAGGTATGTTAGCACTTTGGTATTAAGCTTGGTCATCATTAATAATTTGTTTGCACAAACGGTTAAAACCTATGGTTATGCCGACTCCCTTCAAAGCTATAGGGTACCTGAAGGAATCCATAAAATTGTGATAGAAACTTTTGGAGCACAAGGAAAATCAACCCAAGAAGGTCAAGTTGGTGGTTTGGGAGCCAGAATGAAAGGAACTTTTGCCGTAAATCCTGGCGACCACCTTCTCCTTTTAGTAGGAGGTGAAGGCGTTTCTCCTGGAGGAGGAAGTGGTGGCGGCGGTGGCGGCTCTTTTGTTGTAAAACTTGACCCATTGGCTTCAGACACCATGAAAGTTGGCCCTTATGCAGGGAAAACCGTTACGCCATTAATTATTGCAGGAGGCGGTGGCGGAACACGTGATTTTGTTTTTCAAGATGGTAATCCGGGCATGGCCTACAGCGAAGGATCCACAGGCTCATGTATCGATCCCGTGGGTGGTGGCGACCCTAATACCAGTGCTTTAGGCAGTGGTGGCGCCTCTACTTGTAATTCTTGGGGTTCTGGCGGCGGTGGTTTCAGAGGCGATGGTGCCGACGATTTCACTTGGGGAACGGGTGGCAAAAGTTTCTTAAATGGCGGTGGCGGTGGCACCATGAGTTGCGGTGAACCTGGGGTATATGGTGGTTATGGTGGCGGTGGTAGCGGTGGTGGTTGTTGGGGCGGTGGCGGTGGTGGTGGCTACACCGGCGGTGATGGCGGTCGACTGGGTGGTGGTGGTGGTTCGTACAATATCGGAACGGACCAAGACAATGCTTCAGGCGTACAAAGTGGACACGGAAGTATCACCATTACGTATGAAAACACCTCCACCGGAACAAAACCTATAATTACCACGCCTTCAAACATCACGATGAATGTAATGCCTAACCTTTGCGGCACAACAGTTTCGTACAACGCAACCGCTGTTGGAAACCCAACACCCGTATTGACTTATTTTCCTGCTTCAGGCAGTATATTTCCTGTAGGAACAACACAAGTAATGGTGGTGGCCAGCAACGATGTTGGAAACGACACGTCAAGCTTTGAAGTAGAAGTCATTGACCACCTAAAACCACACATAAGTTGCTTGCCCAACATTACTACCTATGCAACAGCTCATTGTAGTGCTAACATTACCTGGGCAACACCTTTGGTTACCGAAAATTGTCACTATACACTCTCCAGCAACTTTCATTCGGGAGACCATTTCCCCATTGGAAATACCACGGTGACTTATATCGCCCAAGATGATGCTCATAATGCAGACACATGTTCATTTATCATAACCGTAATGCCAACAACTATGAATGGCTTTGTTGCTATTAAATCCTATCAAGGAGGAACAGCCATTTCTTGTTTTGGTAAAATGGATGGAGAAGCCACCGTAAATATGGAGGGAGGATGCATGCCTTATACTTACTGTTGGAATACCAGTCCGATGCAAAGCACAAAAACGGCTAGTCATTTAGGAGCAGGCACCTATACGGTAAAAGTAAAAGATGCCAATGGACAATCGCTTACACTAAGGGTAACTTTAAACCAACCTACTCCATTGGTGGCCGAAGCGGGTAATGATGCCATGACATACAGTGGTTATGCACCGCTATCTTGTGCGTCACTTTCAGGAAGTGCTACAGGAGGAAATGGCAATTACAGCTTTGCTTGGAGCAATGGCATACAAGCAGCCAGTACAAGTGTGTGCCCTAGTATTTCAACAACGTACACCCTAACCGTCGTTGATGCAAATGCTTGCGAAGCATCGGACCAAGTATACGTATGTGTAACCGATGTTTCCTGTGCAAAAGGTGGCAATGCCATGG
This sequence comes from Cytophagales bacterium, assembly GCA_044357485.1. Taxonomy (GTDB): domain Bacteria; phylum Bacteroidota; class Bacteroidia; order Cytophagales; family UBA9547; genus CALPQG02. The sequence goes on along the minus strand of JBIKPL010000105.1, from coordinate 5,632 downwards.
ATACGGCAGGTCAGAAAGTAATGATTTGCCACAAAGCGGGCAATAAATTTCAAACCTTATGTGTTGGCACAAGCAGTGTAAAAGCGCATTTGGCTCATGGTGACCAATTAGGGGATTGCAACATTTCGTATGAATGCCTCAATACTCCTCACAACAATGGTCGAAAAATAGCGGAAGCAAACGAGGAAAAGGAGAAAAATACGCAACGTTTAGCCGATGAAACAAATACATTAAATCAATTCAATGCACACCCCAACCCATTTTCTGCATTGACAACCATCAGCTTTACTGCTTTTTCGAATGACCTCACCACGGTAGAAATCATAAACATGAAAGGAGAATTGATAACCTCACCTTTTAACAAACCCACAATCATAAACCAATTGTACAATTTTGAACTTGATGGCAGTACATGGACCGATGGCATTTACCTCGCTAGAATTACAAGTGCCAATCAAATGCAATACCTCAAATTAGTACTCAGCCATTAAACCTAAAAATTAAATTACCACTTCATTAAATAAGCCAAAATGCCTTCACTCGTTCTATGACTAAGTTATAGAACGAGTTTTTTTATGGTTAATACAATGATGGTTTTTATGTCATAATATTTTAAATTATTGAAATAAAATTTACCACAAGCAGCAAACATAAATGATGCAATTGTGTTGAAATACTATTTTAAAGCTTGCACAAAAAACCGCACTCTTTTGTGCAAATTTGCTAAGGAGATTGTCGATCGTGCAACTGCATAACTGCTGAAAAACAATAGTCACTGTCATCAAAACAATGATCAATTACTTAAAAGCCTAAACGATAAAAGCGTCTTGAAAGAGGACTGTACCTTTCAAGACGCTTAAAAATTTATGGCATTTCAACCCAACCAAATGCCACTAATCATTCATCAACACTTTGAGTATCGTATGGTTATAATCAGGACCATTAAAATGGATAAAATAAATACCATTGGAAAGTTTTTCATGGTTTACCTCCATCATATTTTCCCCGATTAAACCTTCAAATTCATTTTTAAACACATGATTCCCCATATTGTCAATCATTTGTACCGAATACTTCCCTCCTACCAAAGAATGAAAATACAGCAATGATTTTCCATTTTGAATTTGATGCCTCAAGTGGTGATTGTTCACATTTTCATTGCTAGCCATTACGATGGACGACTCTTGGCTTTGACCATCTTTATCCTGTTCAAAAAGTTTATAATAATAAATTTGTTTATCCAAAGCATCATCATCATCATCATACTCGTAAGTTAGCGTTTGATTACTATTTCCATGGGCCGAAACCACCCCTATTGGCACAAAATGATGACCATCCACACTGCGCATCAGTCTAAAAAAATCACTATTTACCTCATGGGTGGTTTTCCATTGTAGCTGAATTTTATCATGAAAAACTGTCGCCTTAAAGCCAATCAATTCAACCGGCAGGATCACATTATTTACCACCCTTACGGCATGGTTATTGAATTCTGAAAGGTATAAATCATTGGCAAACACAGCAATACCACGGCTTGGACCAATCACTGCCGCTTTAGGATTGCCACCATTTCCTTGATGTGGATTAGCGGCAGGTGCACCAGTACCGACAACGGTGCTTATCACACCTGCTCCATTTACCATACGAATTCTATTGTTGTTCGCATCGGCGATATATACATTCGAATTCGCATCAAGTACTATACTTCTTGGATTGTCGAGGGTAGCTAAAGTCGCCAAACCATCATCTCCAGAAAACCCAGCAACTCCAGTACCAGCAATCGTAGCAATAACACCAGTAGCTACCGTTACTTTTCTCACCACATTATTGCCATTATCGCTAAAATAGATATTGCCTGAAGCATCTAAAACAAGCGCTGTTGGGGCATTGATTTGTGCGACCGTTGCTAAACCACCATCTCCAGCATAACCAGCGGTACCGACTCCAACCACCGTGGTAATGATTCCTGTGGTCGCATTTACTTTTTTAATTCTATGATTACCCTCATCTGCAATATAAATATTATTGGAGGCATCAAGCGCGACTGCTGAAGGTTTGTTAAGTTTAGCCGCAATCGCTTGACCACCATCGCCGGCATCGCCTACTAAAGTAGAACCCGCAATGGTAAAGATTTTACCTGAAGCAACGGCTACTTTTCTGACTTTATTGTTGTCGGCATCTGCGATGTATAAATTTTTTGCCGCATCAAGTGCCACACCTGTGGGGTGAAACAACTTTGCAGCGGTTGCCAAACCGCCATCACCGGTTGCGCCTGCCACGCCTGTACCAGCTACGGTAGCAATTTTACCATTTAAGGCCGTATGCTTCCGAACCACATGGTTTCCATAATCGGCAACATACACATTGCCCTGTGCATCTATGGCAATGCCATAAGGATTATTCATCAAGGCTAGTTTTGAAACACCACCATCACCAGAAAAGCCAGGCGTTACAAAACCAGCACTGATGACTTCATCGATTTTCTTTTGAGCTTGGGCACTCGTCAAAACCGACGTCATGATACATAAAACGAATAGCGTTTTACCTACTTTACTTTGTTTTAGCGTTTTCACAGCGATATCATTTAAGGATGAAATGACCATTGTAGTCGATTTAACTACAATACTGTGTGTGTTGGGGATAATGCTTGATACGACACTGTAAATAAATTAGTTACACCAAAAACAAATTTACATACCAAAAAAATATCAGAATTTAATACAATTTAAAATAAACATAGTTACATAATAAAATTTCATTGTTTTTAGACATTTTTAATATTTCACAAAAATAATCAGCCAACAAATTTTGACAATATCCCATGGTTTCCAAAAATGGCTTTACTATACAAAGGCTCCCCAAGCAATTTTACATCATTCTGTTCCAAAACAAAAAAGCAACATTGCGCCACTATTTACATAAAAAAAAACGCCTCCACTTCAAAAACAAACCAACATTGCTAAAAAAACACTAAAATAAAGACAAATACCATTAAAAAACAACACACCATTAGGCATAAATACCCAATTTTTACAAAAATAAGTCAAAAAACAAACCTTATCATCATTAAAGAGTAATAATTCACACATACCATAAAAACAAAAATGATGAACAAAACCTTAGCAACAGTTATGCTTATTACGTGCAGCTTTGTCGTAAAAGCACAAATACATGATACCCCAATCGACTCCTTAGTTAAAGGAAAATTTACCTTTAATGGTTACATTGACACTTATTATTTAAAGAATTTAAACAATCCAAAATCAGGTTCTAACTTGGGGGCTTCAGGATTTGCGAGGGCATTTGACCAAAGAGAAAGCCAATTTCAACTGGGGTTAGTTCAAACAAAAATCACTTATAAACAACGTAAATCTGAAGCCGTGGCCGATTTGGTATTTGGTCCTAATGCCGATTTAGGGAATTACGGTAACGTAATTGGTCCTCTAGGAAATGGAAAAGCATCGAGTTCATTAGCCATTAAACAAGCTTACTTCAGTTATTTTGTAAATAATAAACTCACCATCACTGCGGGGCAATTTGGTACTCACATTGGTTATGAGGTCATTGATGCTCCTATCAATTACAATTATTCTTTATCCAACTTATTCAATAATGGCCCATTCTACCATTTAGGTTTTAAAAGTGTGTACACTTTTACACCAAAATTTAATGCAATGGTAGGTTTGGTAAACAATTGGGATAGAATTTATGACAACAATAAATACTCGACCGTTATTACAGAATTAGCCTTCACCCCAAAAGATGGCTATAGCATTTTACTCAATTATATAGGAGGAAATGAAGCAGAGCTTGATTCTGCAAAACTTCAAAAACACATGTTTGACCTCACAGCTGGATTTCAATTGACTTCTCAATTTTATATGGGAATAAACGCTGTGCAAGGCTTTGCCATTAACCCTAACACCACCAAAAATTGGGGCGGTGTGGCCTTATATTCTAACTATGCCTTTACTGAAAAATTAGGACTAGGCGCTCGCGCAGAATATTTTGACAATACACAAGGCGTAATGTATATTGGCAAAACGGACGTCACTTCTTATACCCTAACTGGCAAAATTGCTTTAGCCGATGGGCACTTGCTGTTAAAACCAGAAGTAAGAATTGATACCTATAAAAAAACCAATATTGCTAATGGTGAACAGTTTGAAGATTCTAATGGGATCTATTCAAAAAACAGCCAAATGACTTATGGTTTAGTAGCGATTTACAAATTCTAAACTACTATATATCAATATATTAAAATACAACACCAAAAATATCTATCGTAAAAACCATTAAAATATTTCGATTAAGCTATCAAAATTCTATACTACAAAATCAGCACAAAATTAAAAATCTCCCAAAATAGTTTCCTCCTTTTTAGGTGTAAACTGTTTTGGGAGATTGCTGAAAACTCATTTTTAACCATCTCAATTAGAATAAGTACAGGTATGCACCAAATTCATAAACAATTACAAATTCGATGCATATCTAATTCGTCGCTAATTTAATGTTTCAGTAAAACTACAACTCCCTTATTAAGCTAATTCATATATTCTCTTAACAATTAGATCAAAACACATCGCGATTAACAACACTTTTATATAAACCTGACTTCATTTTTAAGTAACAATTCAGGATATTTTCACCTTAATCATCATCAAATGGTAAAGTAAAACTACAAATACCATAAAGAAAAAACTTGAATTTTGTAGCATAAACTAAACCTCCTAAATTCATGAAAAAAATCTTACTGCCTGTTATTTCATTGCTCTTTACGAGTATTGGTGTGATGGCCCAAATTACAAAATTGCAGGATTTTGAGAATAAAAATTCTGCAACTATTGGTACATTTCAAGGAATTACCTTTAGAGAAAGTGGCTTTTCTGGCCTATACCCAATTCCAAATACAAATGGTACTGAATTTTGGACTGTATCTGACAGAGGAGTAAACGTAGATGCAAAAAATGCAAATACAGCAGATTGTCGTCCTAAATACGACAAAATATATGCGTTTCCTACTTATGCGCCTAAAATTCACAGAATCAAAATCCAAGGTGATTCTATTCATATTCTAGAAACAATAGCTATTAAACGCCCAAATGGAACTACCGCAACTGGCTTAATTAACCCAACTGGTTTTGGAAGTACTTCTACTGAATATCCATCTATTGATACTGCAAATGTTTGTGAAAATGAGCCGTTAAAAAGGGCAACTAAAGATGTTTGGGGTATTGATTCTGAAGGCATTGTAGTGGACAAAGAAGGCAACTTTTGGGTTTGCGAAGAAGGTGGACCAACTATTTGGAAAATTCAAAGAAATGGTATTGTATTGAATCGTTATACTCCTTATCCTAAAGTAGATAAAGAGGATATTCAAATTGATACGGTGTTCAAATACAGAAAAAACAACCGTGGTTTTGAAGGAATTGCAATAACGCCAAATGGTAAAGTTTATGCAGCCATCCAAAGTCCATTGTTATATCCTGATAAAGCAACTGGTGAAGCTTCTCAAGTGCATAGAATTTTAGAAATTGACCCTAAAACTAATACTACAAAAGTATTTGTATACTTAAATGATAGTATTATTGGCACATCCTCTAATCAAATTCGTTTACAAGATTGGAAATTA
>JBIKPL010000415.1:0-3093 GCA_044357485.1 Cytophagales bacterium | reverse complement strand
TTTGTCCTCAAACTTCATTTGCTTAAGCATCTCCAAAGTCCGTTCAAGGTCTTTTGCTAAATCTTCGTCTTTGTTTTTTAATTTTTCTAGGCTTTGTTTAATTTGATCATCTTTGTTTTTTTCTGCTAGCATTTTCTGTAAATCCTCTAGCATTTTTTTGGTTTCCTCGTCCAATAGTTCATTGACCAATTTTTGAATTTCTTCATTTTTTTGAGCCAGTTCCTGGTTGTCAGATTTATCAAAACGTTTCTTTTTTTCGAAAGCATTTTCAGCTTCCTTTTGCATCTTTTCTACTGATTTCTTAAGGTCATCTTGCGTTTTAAGTAAATCATCAATTTGCTTTTTGTCTTCATAGCTTAATGATTTTTTCCCTTTGAGCTTGTCTTCTAATTTTTTTAAATTCTTTTTGAGCGTTTGTGCTTTCTCTAAGGTTTTATCAATGTTGTTTTCCGATTTATCTAAAGACGATTCAATTTCCTTGGCCAATATATCTTCTGAAGGAATTTTAATTTGACATATTGATGATTGAACACTTTTAGGACCATTAAAACCATCATTGTCGGTAACCATTACATAATACTCTACCTTTTGGCCTGGTTGTAGGTGTAAACTGTCTAAAGCCCACCTATAATAATACATTTGACTCAGCTGCGTTTTATGTATCCGTATCGGTATCGATTTATAACTGGCAGAAGACGATAATTTGTAGCATAAACGAAGGTTCGAAAAACCATAATCATCACTGATATTGCCTGCTACTACCACAAAATTATACAATAAAGTGTCTTTAAACTGCTCTAAATCAATACTTGGAAATTGGTCAGGTATGGTGGTAATGGAATAGGAAATTTTATCTTTATTTAAAAAGTTTGAATTTTTAAGTTTAATACTGTATTCATGCGATTTATCTATTAATTTCTTGAAAGTATGCGTAGTGGCATTTTCTCTTTGGGCTAAGTAATTAAAGGGTACATTATCAAAATTAATAAAAGCACTGTCAGCATCTTCCGTATTCAAAAGCCATGTGATGGTACTGCCCGTAGGGACAGTAATGTTTCCAATATTCTCTAATTGGTCTTTAGATTTATTGATATAGGCAGGATACTCAATATGGATATCAAAATTAGCCAAATTAGGTCGAGTCATTAAGGCCAAAGTAAACGATTCGGAAACAAAGCCAGAAGCTTCCAATTCAAAGTCTATTGGTGCCTGTAAATTGAGAAAAGTAAATTGATAGGCGGTATCGTTGAGTTTTTCCATTTTAACTTTACGATTTTGAAATTTCAAATATACTTGTGCCGGTAATGCCTTACCTTTCAATGCTAATTTTAACTGGAAATCTTCGTTTTTAAAACTAGTAAGTGGGGTATTGAGAATGATAAAATCAAACGGGGCTGGTTCTTTAAATTTTTTACTAAAATTCAAAATACGTGTTGTTCCTTCAGAAAAAAGTTGAGGAATTACCAGTAAACAAATAAACAATAACAAAACAGGAGGAAGTACATATTTCAAATACCGTTTATTTATTGAAAAATCAATGGCATTGGCAAAGGGAATCCAAGAAATGCTTTTACTTTTTTGTGCTATACTAGCCCAAACCAAATCATGATGTTCGAAATCTTGCTTTTCGAGTTGTAAAATATTGAGTAGTTTGTCTTTAATTTCAGGAAAATACAAACCAATTTGTTTTGCCGCTTCATCATCAGAAAGCTGTACATTGATATTGGTTAACTTATATAAAGGAATGATAATATAGGTCGTCAGACAGTACATAAAAATAAAAATAAAGCCAAAAAACATCATGGCTCTCACCAATTTGCCAAATCTAAGCCAATATTCAAGCACATTCATAAAAATATAGGCCGTCAAAACAATAGCCAAAGAAAACAGTACCCCTTTCAATAATTGATTGAGGTAATACTTTTTCTTGTACGCTTTCAGTTGCGCTTTTAAAATAGGAGCAGCACTTGGCATGAATTCTAATCGTTCTTAAGTCAATGGACAAAAATACTTAAAATTATAAAAGCCCTGAAATCAAATTACAGGGCTTTTCAATAACGGACAAAATAGGTGATTATTTTTCTTTTACCTTTTTAGTTTTCTCAATATATACTTCAGAGTAATCTCTAATTTGCATTGGGTTGTTAGGGAAGTTTTTGATATAAGACTGTACCAATCTATAACCCTCATCGTACCATAAAACAATAATTGGAGCATCTGACATTAATATTTGTTCTGCTTTCAAGAATTTCCTATTGGCTTCTTCTATACTTTTAGCCACCAATGCTTCTTCATATAACTTATCAAATGCTGGATTTTTGTATCGCGCAAAGTTTGGATATGATTTGGTATTGGGTGCAGTAGGCACATCTTTGCCATAAAATAAGGCTAAGAAGTTTTCTGGACTTGGAAAATCGGCCGACCATCCAGTAAAATAGAAATTGGTTTTACCTCCAATCATGTTTTCCACTAAAGTAGAAAGTGGAATAATTTCTAATTTAATATTTACATTCAAGTTTTCTTTTAATTGTTTCTGTACTTCAATGGCTACATTTGATTTTCTATCTCCATCCGAATTCAATTGTAATACAATTTCAGGAAAACCTTTTCCATTAGGATAGCCTGCTTTTGTTAAATAGTACTTGGCTGAATCTAGGTTTAAGGTATAGCCTCTAATACTATCAATAGGATAATTTGCAAATGAAGGAGGTGTAATACCATGGAAACCTGGGGCATAACCTTCGCCATTCAACACATATTCCAGAATTTTTTCTCTGTCAATCGCAAAAGAAAATGCTTTTCTAAGGTTTCTATTTTTAAATAATTCACCGGTATTTAAGAACGACATAAACAAGGTCGACATCTCCGGTTTTCTTTGCAATTCATATTGGCTGTATTCGCCATTTTCATTAGAACCTGTTTCTTCTAAAATTTCAATGATATACTCCGTTGGCAAACGGTAAATCATACTGAAATTCCCTTTTTTGAACTCAAATAATTCTGTTTTTTTATCTCTTAAGAAACGAATATCAACCGCATCTAAGAAAGGCAATTTGTTTCCAAATTCATCTTTGTTATGGTAATTGTCATTTT
>JBIKPL010000414.1:0-3094 GCA_044357485.1 Cytophagales bacterium | reverse complement strand
GGCATGAAGTTTAGTAAGTAAGGGTAATTCTTTGATAGGAGATAAATCTGAAATTAAATTATTAGTACACCATAAATACTCGAGTTTCTTGCAATTAGTCAATGGTGATAAATCTGAAATTCTATTGGAATAACAGGTTAATTCTGATAATTCAATTAGATTTTCAACTCCTTTTAAACTGTTTATTTGATTGTTGTCACACATTAAAATATTTAATTTTGTTAGATTTTCAAGTGTAGCTAAACACTTAATTTGATTAGAGACAATATTGAAATATTGTAATTGGCATAAATCTTTAATAGGATTGATATTTTTCAAATTGTTGTTAAAACAATTAAGATATGTCAATGTGTGCATATTCTTTAAGGGCAATAGACTTTTGACTTTATTGCTATGTATATTTAATGTTTTGAGGTTCTTAAAATGACTTATAGGATTAAGGTCTGTTATCATATTATCCCCTAAATAAAGACTTTCCAAATCTCTCAAATGAGCAATAAAATTCAAATCACTAATGTTGAAATTACACAAATTTAGGTGTTTCAAACTGCAAATTTCTTTATAGGTAATTCCTGAATATTCTAAAGAAAATTCAATGAAGAAATGTTTTAGATAAATATCCAAATAGTTTGAGTAGTCGTAAATTTTATATTGTTCATTCCTGAAAAAATAATTGACTGCCAACATGGTTTTTTGTTGCTCAGATAAGTGCTCCCACCAAAGTTTGTTCGCATAATCTTCAATATCATTAATTGTTAAAGGCATTGTTTATGGTGTTTTATTTGCAAAATAAATGAAAGTGAAATCTTGAATATCACCCTTCTCCATGAATTTTTTTATGGATCATGTCTGCAATTTCTTCTTTGTTAAAGCCGTATAATTTTAAAATATTATAAACCTTGGTCGTGTTGTTTTTTAAGTTTTTTGCTGCAGTTAAAGCTTCTTTAAGGATTTGTCTTGCTTCCAGTTCTACTTCTGATCTTCCTTCATGTATAAGTTTAAGTAAAGCAATTTCAGAGTAATTTCGCTTGAAATATGTTGGTTTAGTGGTAAGACTTTTTTCGTACTCCACTGTACTTACATTAATGAGTACATTGTTTATTTTGAGGGTATCCTGTGAAATGGTGATTTCGGTTACTTCTTTAGTAATATCCTTCACAATATGATAAAAATGACTAAATAGGATTTCTGTGGAGCATGTTCCTGACGTTTCACAATCGATAGAGAATGAGCCTGTAGGAATTAATATTGAAACATTATTTATACCCACCGTAAAGTTACATTTCACAACTACGTTACGCTTTACTTTGAAGGTAGATTGTAAAAACAACATTGTGTTTTTTAATTTTTTTGAATCAATTTTTAAGGATACCATACTTGTAGGTTTTTATAGATTTTGTTTGAATTAATTTTTTAATTGTATCAGAATATTGTTGATATTGGTACTTAATAGCAATTTACCTTGTTTAATACCTGAAGCTTTGAGCCAATTTTCCCAAATAAACTTCAGTTTTTCAATTTCATTTAAGTCGGAAGATTTGGGATTAATGCCGATTACATTTACCTCTGTTTTGAACCAGTTTTTAGTAATCGGTATTAAGCCCATTTTGTTTTGAATAAATTCCTCTTTCCAATGATTGGTATTCATTTTACTTAAAAAATGTGTCGAAGTACTTTGATTACCAATGTGTTTTATGTTTGGATTGTTTTCGAAATCAAAATAGCCATCGGTCAATACATATACTTTATTTGGCTGATTAGGTTTAATATCTGCTGATAAATAATCATTAAAATATTTCCACAAATCGCAACCAGCGTATTGCTTTTTGTTATTACTTGTATGAGCTTTGCTGTAAAGTAACGCAATGATTTTGTTGAGTTTAGTGGCAAAAATATCCAATGTTTTCTTTTTTTCTAATATTGAAATATTTGATAGATCAATGATTAAATCGGCTTCAAATTGATTTTTATCATAGGCAATAAATTCTTGTGGCGCCAACACAATTTTAAATGAAGCTTTTGAATTGATGTAAGCATCTTTTTTTACTTCAGCTACAAACTGCTTAAATAGGGCATTAATTACAGCCTTGTCTTGTTCGCATTGTCCGCTTGCGGTAATTCTATCGCTCAAATCAAGTATGATAATGTAATTATTGCTTAAAGCAAAACATCCACCACTTGCTAATATTAAAATGCTTATTAAAATTTGTTTTATGAAATTTGTCATGGTAGCTAAAGTTTAAATGGTTGAAATTTTATTTTTATACATGACAAGTTTCGAGAGCTTGTCATGTTTGAAATCAAATAATTATTCTACAATTACTGCCTCTTGTTCTTGATTTTCAACTGTTTTATTCGTTAGAAAATTAACATAAACGTTTCGGGTATTTACAATTTGTTCTTGAGGTACTTTTCGTGCTGATAAATAATTTAACCATCCAGTAGCAAAGCTATCTAAGCTTTTTAAAACGTCTTCCACATTTGAATGAAGGTATTCAACTCTATTGTTAAGTTTCTGAATTTCAGTTTCTATGCTAGCAATTTGTTTGAGAATGTTAGCGATTTTATTTTCTACTATGCCAATCATTTTTTCTGCTTCAGCAATGCGGTTTTTAAGTGTTTCTATTTTGATTTTAATGCCTTTGTGAGGATTCTTTTTGTCTATTTCGGATTTTAGCTTGGCAAGAGATTGTGCAAATCCAAAATAGCCGAAGAAACTAAATATAGCAATGGCAAAACCTTCAAGGAATAAATCGCCTAGTTTTACTTCTAAACCCATGGCAGTTTTTAAGTCTGCTACTTGATTTTCAATAGTGTAGGCAAGCAAAAAATCAAATATCAAAATCCCACCTAACCACCATTTGCTTTTGGATTCCAAATAACTTGCCCCAAACAAAATAACGCCAGCCATTATGATACTCACCGTGGTATTGAATGGAATAGAGAAGTTTACTCGAGCAAACAAACTCATCATAGATCCAATGTTTTCGGCATTAATAGTGCTGATATTGATGCTATTAAAAAACACTAAATTTATCATACAGGCATAAAGCAACATGCCGCCAAGCAAAAACACAAAACCAAATATGAGGTA
>JBIKPL010000413.1:0-3103 GCA_044357485.1 Cytophagales bacterium | reverse complement strand
ACAATTGTTGGTGAGCGAAGATTTAAAAACAGCCCTTAATATTGCCAAGGCCAATATATGGAAATTTCATCAAGCCCAAGTGTCGGTTTCAAGTCCAATTGAAACCGTGGCTGGGGTAACATGTTGGCGAAAATCTGTTGGCATACAAAAGGTCGGCCTTTATATTCCTGGAGGGACTGCACCATTGTTTTCAACTGTTTTAATGTTGGGTGTACCTGCTCAAATTGCAGGCTGCGAAGAAGTGATTTTATGTACTCCACCAGATAAACAAGGCAATGTACATCCAGCAATATTGTATGCCGCAAGTTTAGTGGGCATCACTAAAATATTTAAAGTTGGGGGGGCGCAAGCCATCGCTGCATTGGCCTATGGTACCGAAAGCATTCCTCAAGTATATAAAATTTTTGGACCTGGAAACCAATACGTTACGGCAGCCAAAACCTTGGTAAATAAAGAAGGAATAGCTATTGATATGCCTGCAGGACCTTCTGAAGTACAGGTCATCGCTGATGAAACGGCTGTTCCTACTTTTGTGGCTGCCGATTTATTGTCGCAAGCTGAGCATGGAGCCGATAGTCAGGTATTGTTGGTTGCAAGTAATAAAGCGGTTGCAGACTTGGTAATGGAAGCGGTTAAAATTCAATTACAAGATTTGCCAAGAAAAGAATTAGCAGCCAAAGCACTTGAAAATAGTAAAGTAATTGTGTTGTCAGCTATGGCAGATATAATTGCTTTAACCAATGAATATGCACCCGAACATTTGATTATAGCCACAAAAAATGCAGATGAATTGGCTGATAAAATTACCAATGCAGGGTCTGTTTTTATTGGTAATTATACGCCCGAGTCTGCTGGTGATTATGCTTCTGGTACCAACCATACGCTTCCCACCAATGGTTTTGCCAAAGCGTATAGTGGGGTGTCATTAGATTCTTTTGTAAAAAAAATTACCTTTCAAAAAATTAGTCCTGAAGGGCTCCGAAATATTGGCCCAACCGTACAATTAATGGCTGAAAATGAATTGTTATTTGCCCATAAAAATGCTGTTACGGTAAGACTTGACACTTTAATTTGATGTTGAATCGCTATTCAATTCAAAATTCAAATTTTAAAATTCAATAAGCAATGTCATTTGATATAAAAACTCTGCTTCGCAAACATATTTTAAATGTTAAACCTTATTCTTCTGCAAGAGATGAATATGAAGGTGAATTAGGTATATTTCTCGATGCCAATGAAAACACCATAGGCTCTACCACTCCCGATGGTTTGTACAATCGATATCCCGATCCATTGCAGTGGGAGGTAAAAGCCGCGTTGTCGATACTTAAAAATATTCCAGCCAAACAAATTTTTTTAGGGAATGGGAGCGATGAACCTATAGATTTACTGGTACGTGCGTTTTGTGAACCCTATCAAGATAATATTATTCAGATGCCACCTACTTATGGCATGTACCAAGTAAGTGCTGATATAAATGCCGTGCATGTTGTAGATGTTCGTTTGTCTGATAATTATCAATTGGATGCGTCCAAAGTGTTAAGTGCAGTTACACCTTTCACTAAAATTATATTTATTTGTTCACCGAATAACCCTACCGGGAATAATTTAGACAGTGCTGAAATTTTGACCATAATTAAGTCATTTACTGGTTTGGTGGTTGTTGATGAGGCTTATATTGATTTTTCATCGCAAGCTTCTTTCATCGCAAAAATTGCTACCTGTCCCAATTTAGTGGTATTGCAAACCTTTTCTAAAGCTTGGGGTTTAGCCAATTTAAGACTAGGAATGGCTTTTGCCTCGGAAGAAGTTATTGCAGTAATGAACAGAATTAAACCTCCTTATAACATCAATGGGGTGTCTCAGCAGTTGGCTTTAGAGGCCTTGAAAAATGTTGCCTTAAAGGATGAAATGGTTAAGGAAATTAATACAGAACGAGCAATATTAGCAAAGGCGCTCTCTCAGTTTAGTTTTGTGTTAAAAGTTAATCCTTCTGATACCAATTTTATTCTACTTAAAACAACAGATGCCCCAGGTATTTACAAGCAATTGGTTGATCAAAAAATTATTGTTCGCAATAGAAATTCGGTATTGCTTTGTGAAGGGTGTTTGAGAATTACAGTAGGGACCTCGGAAGAAAATAAGGCATTATTAATTGCTTTAGGGAAATGTAAATAGGCTTTGTGTTGATGAAAATATACCATAATCCTCGCTGCGCTAAAAGCAGACATGCGCTAACAGAATTACAACATTGTAAGGTTGATGTTGAAGTGGTTGATTATCAGCTTAACCCAATGTCAAAAATAGAATTACAAGCCTTGGTACAACTTTTAGCCCTTAAGCCTTCACAAATCGTTAGAAAAGGGGAGGAACTTTATAAAACGGCATTTAAAGATAAGCAAATTTCCGAAGACGAATGGCTCGATATATTGGTGCAATATCCTAAATTAATTGAAAGACCCATTATTGTGAACGGCAATAAAGCAATCATTGGTCGAGATGCGATTGAATTAACCAAGTTTTTAGTCCTGTAGTTTTTCCTACCTGTCCTAAAAACTTGGTTGTTGAATTTATTTTTTTTCGAATAACAAATTGAATTTTGTAACAGGAAATGGATTGGTAAACTGCAATTCCATATTGGTATTTGTTAAGGTAATAATTGTATAAGGAATTACATATCCCGATGTTGGATCTTTGATGTGAATAATTTTACCATCCTCAGAAAAGAAATAAGTTGACGTAGACGTTTGGGTAGCAAGCGCATCACATTTGTCTTGTCCTTCATTTTGTACCGCAGTGCCATCTACAAAATAAGTTACAAAATCATCTTTATCACAAGGTTCTAGGGGCGATAATATATTGTCTTCATAAACGTAAACAGGTTTCCAATCATGTGCTGTTAACAACGCCATTTGATTTTGCTTAACCCAACTTGCAGTACTCCCTTAAATTCATATAAACTTTCAAAGAAATTACATGAATTTTAAAAGGTAAAAATGTGAATTTACATACGTAAAAACATAATGTCCTCATTTTTAAGGTTAAATATTTTTGAAATTGATTTGTAGTCCTGTGAAAATTTTGTTTTAACGAACTTATTTAC
>JBIKPL010000412.1:0-3107 GCA_044357485.1 Cytophagales bacterium | reverse complement strand
TTTGCACATTCCACAACAAGGTTAATACAAAATGCCTATCAAATTTTAGTGAATGAATCAGGCATATTTTCCTTGAAAGATGTTGCTGGAGGAAGTTATTTTATTGACCAACTCACTAACAAACTTATAGCAGAAACTTGGGATAATTTATCACAAATCTATCCCTTAAATACCTAAACCGATGAGACCCGACTTAAGTAAATATCGTCCAGTTCCATCCTCGGTTCATCCAAATGAATTGCCGCTATCACATTTTCAAGCAGGAATTCCACCATTTTTAAGAGGACCTTATCCAGCCATGTACCTTACACAACCCTGGACGATAAGGCAATATGCCGGTTTTTCAACCGCAGAAGAATCCAATGCTTTTTATAAAAGGAATATTGCTGCCGGTCAAAAGGGTCTGTCTGTGGCATTCGATTTACCCACCCATAGAGGTTATGATTCCGATCATCCACGTGTTATTGGAGATGTCGGAAAAGCAGGGGTTGCCATAGATACCGTGGAAGACATGAAAATTTTATTTGAAGGAATTCCTTTAGATAAAATGTCTGTTTCAATGACCATGAATGGTGCCGTAATACCTGTACTCGCTTTTTTTATTGTGGCCGCAGAAGAACAAGGTGTGAGTGCCGATAAACTTAGTGGAACCATTCAAAACGATATATTAAAAGAATATTTGGTACGTAATACGTATATCTATCCACCTGAACAATCCATGAGGATAATTGCGGATATTTTTGCCTTTACGGCGGCCAAAATGCCAAAGTTTAATTCTATCAGCATCAGCGGTTACCACATGCATGAAGCAGGAGCCACCGCAGATTTAGAGTTGGCCTACACCCTTGCCGATGGACTTGAATATGTAAGAACAGGTATTAAAGCAGGCTTATCAATCGATGACTTTGCGCCACGCCTCTCTTTCTTTTGGGGAATTGGGATGGATCATTTTACAGAAATTGCCAAAATGAGGGCAGGAAGAATGTTATGGGCAAAATTAATGCAATCCTTTAAGCCATCCAACGAAAAATCTTTATCACTCAGGGCACATTGTCAAACCTCAGGCTACAGTTTAACCGCTCAAGATCCATTAAATAATATTGCCAGAACAGCCATTGAAGCTGTTGCAGCAGTTTTTGGTGGCACACAATCGTTGCACACCAACTCATTTGATGAAGCCATGGCATTGCCAAGTGATTACTCGGCTTCATTGGCTAGAGAAACACAATTACACCTTCAAAACCAAACAGATATCACCAAAGCCATTGATCCTTGGGGAGGCTCTCATGTTGTAGAGAAACTAACCAACGAATTAATTGAAAGTGCATGGAAACATTTGCAAGAAATTGAAAAAAAAGGTGGTATGGCAAAAGTAATTGCTTCAGGTTTACCTAAAATGAAAATTGAAGAATCGGCCTCACGAAAACAAGCCCAAATCGATACGGGCAGAAAAAAAATTGTGGGTGTCAATTGTTTTGTACTTGATAATGAAGTACCTATTTCCGTTTTAGCCATTGATAATGAAAAAGTATTAAAAAATCAATTGGACAGACTGAGCCTTGTCAAAAGCAGTAGAAATGAAAAAGACGTAGCCGAAGCCTTGCAACAAATTGAAAATGCCACTGCAAATGGCACCGGAAACTTATTAGAACTGGCCATCGCTGCGGCCAAAGTAAGGTGCACTTTAGGAGAAATTAGTTGGGTAATCGAAAAAATATATGGTCGTCACCAAGCGTCAGTTAGATCAATGTTGGGTGTTTATGCCAAAGAAATTGCCATGGATGAAAACTTTATAACAGCTAAAAAATTATCCGATACTTTTGCCGAAACGGAAGGGAGAAGACCAAGAATACTTGTGGCCAAAATTGGACAAGATGGACACGATAGAGGTGCCAGGATTATTGCCACAGCGTTTGCAGACTTAGGATTTGATGTAGACATTGGACCTCTTTTTCAAACGCCCGCAGAAGTTGCCATGCAGGCCATTGACAATGATGTGCATGTTGTTGGTATATCTAGCTTAGCCGCAGGACACAATACCCTTGTTCCTGCACTCATTCATGAATTAAATAAACGTGGTAGAGCAGACATCCTCGTCATCTTGGGCGGAGTTGTACCGACACAAGACTATGAAAACCTGTATCAAAAAGGGGTCATAGGCATTTATGGGCCAGGAACAATTTTGTCTGTAGCCGCAAAAGACATTTTAGAAAAACTAATGGCCTAACAAATTGAAAATACTACACCAAGGCACACCTTAAATAGTTGATTTTTTCACCATTTTTAAGGTAATGTTTTTCAAAAGTTGTTTGAATTTGGTGATGTAAAGCAAGTAAAGAAGAAGCATATAAATCTTTAGTAAATTCAAGATTTTCAATGGCTTGAGTAGGAAAAACTTCATCCAAAGTATATTCAAACAAAGGAAGGTTGTCGGTTTTAAAATTCAAAACCCCTCCTTTTTTCATAATACTTCTGTACAATGCTAAAAATCGAGGACTTGTTAACCTTCTTTTTTCATCACTGTCTTTTGGTCGAGGATCTGGAAATGTAATCCAAATTTCTGACACTTCATTTTCGGCAAAAAAACTGGCAATATTTTGTATTTGAGTCCTCAAAAAAGCCACATTATGTAGATTATTTTCAACCGCCACCACACTTCCCTTCCACAACCTAGCTCCTTTTAAATCAATACCTACATAATTTTTATCAGGATTCAAAGCACCTAAACCTGTTGAATATTCCCCTCGACCACAACCAAGTTCCAAAACGATGTCATTTTGATTTCCAAAATATTCATGCCAATGCCCACGAATAGAAGTGAATAAATCTTTACCTGGTTCAATCACATTTCTATTTTCAGCAACAACAGCAAACCTTTTTAACTTAGCTCTTCCCATTTTAATTTTAATTATAACTCCTTTATTTCAGCCACCACAAAAGTGCTGCCGCCAATAAAAATAAAATCATTTACCGTAGCCAAAGATTTAGCCTTAGCTATTGCCTCGTTTACCTCTTTCACTATTTCACCTTTTAAGCCAATCGATTGAGCCATTAGACACAATTTTTGTGCGTCTAATGCACGAGGAATAGAGGCTTGACAAAAAAGA
>JBIKPL010000411.1:0-3108 GCA_044357485.1 Cytophagales bacterium | reverse complement strand
ATAAAATAATTTCCTCTCACTTCAAGGTACTTGGCTTTTCTTAAAATAGCCTCAAACACAACATCCGAAAAAGTAGCCACAATGGCTTCTGCCTGTTCAATATCATTTTTTTTCATCAACACCCAATCTTCTGCCACAATGCCATTGACTACTAAATAGTCAATAAATTCTTTTTCTAAAGATTCCAGTTCGGCTAAGGTGAGTAATCGGTATTTAGGCATAATTGATTCATGGTTAGGAAAACAAAGGTCGTAATCATTTTTAAATTTCAACCATGTCGGTGCTAAAATATTCAAATATATACGAACAACGATGCTACCTATTATTGCATCGTTGGAGGATTATTATGTTCCAAGGAATAAAATGAACTGAAAAATGTATTTCCTTTTACGGGTTCTATGGGTAGGTCATAAGTATTTTTCAATTGATTTCCCGACGACAATACGGTCATCTTTACCGATTTTAAAGTATCTGTGATAGGCACTCGAGTATAATAAATACTATGAGGTAATGATTGCCAATTTCGGGTATCGGCTTGTTCACTAAAGGCATTAAAAAGGGTTACAGCTGTCGCTAAACCTTCGTTTTGTTTTCGTATTTGGGCTTCTTCTACTTTTTTAATCGCCAATCGCAACAATGAATTTCCTAATTCTCTTAACATTCTGTCATTTAAAGACTTAAAAGCCACATCATTTACGTTTTCAGCCAATTCAAGTGGATATTGTTTTCCATTAACGTCCACGTAGGCCTGGTCATATACTGTTTTTCGTTCGGTGTATTTTGGAAAAGCAACCCTAACAATTCTTAAATCATTGATACTGGCTGACTGACCTTGGTTTTGAGAGGGCATATAAAAAGGAAAAGACAATCCTAATTCACTATTCACAAACATCACTTGTCCGCCAACACCAGGGAGAACTGTAAAATTTATACTCCATTCATCTTTTACAGGACCCAAGCCATTGTTCCAAAACATCACTAATTCAGTACCATCAGTGTTTGTTTTTTCAAATTTCAACCCTGTTTCATGCTCATAAAAATTTAATTCTGAGTCAAACCCCATCCTAAAACAAGCCCTTAATAAATCTTTTTTCAACTGTAAAGGCGCCCCTATTCCAAACTGGTTTTGATACACATCTTTGTACGTATTATAGGCATTACGATAGGCTGTGTAGGCATTATTGTATTCTCCTAAAGCATCATAAATAATTCCCATTAAATTCTGAACAAAGGCATCTTTACTATATTTATTTTCATTGGTATACTTATCCGCTAAAACATTCAATTTATTATTCATTCTTCTCACCTCAATCAAGGCCGATTGTTTGTCATTAATTTTTAGAAAATTGAGTGCTTTGTAATAATGGATTAACAAACTTTCAAAATCTTCTCCTTTGTATTCAGTCATTTTAGGATTGGTAAGCAATGCTAAAGCTTCATCTACGGGATTTTTTTGATGGTCTTCAATTAATAAATGTGCGGTTTCAAAATATTGATTACTCTCATATACCTTTCCTTGAATTGAAGTAACGGTACCTAAATTCAAATAATGCAACAACCTTGTTTTTCTTTTTTCGCCTTTTTTATCTGCCAACAATGTTTTTTCAGCTTCCAAAAATTTACCCGATTCAAATTCATGGTTGAATTTAAGTGTTCTTTGGTAATACGTTTGGCAAGCCGACAAAACGAGGGTACAAACCATTACAAAGGTTAGTATATAATGATGACGATACATTGTACAGGAATTTGTAGGGAATTGATGAGAATATAAAAAAACACGTATTGGGATTATAAACGCCAATACGTGTTTTAAAAGAAATTAATTTTGAATAAACTTTTTAATTTCTTTATCGCCTAGCCAAACAATTTCATTGGTTTCAAGATCAGCTAATTCTAAATTCACTTTATAAAACTGTGTTTTCTTTTTATTGTATTGGTCAATAATAGAATTAATAGTACCAAACATCATATAATCGGCCCCTAATTCTTTCCCCCATTTCTTTTGGGTTTCAGGAGAAGCAAATTGCTGTTGGTCAGCCCTTTCTGTACGCAATTTTTCTCTAAAAGTACTGCTTTGTACAACCCTTACCATACCTGAATTGATAAATTCTTTTTCAATGTCTTTTATAAAAGTTTCGGCTTCAATAAATTCCGAACTTTTATTAGAAATCATCCCAATAATGACGGTTGGTTTTTTGTTGGTTTTATTGAAAAAATTCTCTCTCCATTGACGAGCCAAAACATCTTTAATCATTTCTTGTGCTACTAATTTAGAATCGGTATCATTCCATCTTCCACTTAAATCAACTTGTTTGTCGGCATCAATACGTGTAACTGTTCTGGCACAATCTGTCAACGTAAACAAGGCTAAAGAAAGCACACCGATTTTAAGAATATTCCTTTTCATGATAATGAATTTTAATTGTTAATTTCTGTTAAGGGTTATAAAAACTGGTAGACAAATACCGTTCCAAAAATTGAATTCATTTGATTTGTCTAATCAGATAATAAGATGCAAATTTACAGATTAATTGTGAACGAACACTTATCATTCACAAAACTATCCAACACATTGATTTAATCAAGCAAAATTATATATGAAAATTATAGGAGTAGGTAAAAACTATGGTGAAAACAGAAACCAAAAACCCATTGAACCCATCATTTTTACAAAACCCGACACCGCCATTATCCGAAATAACCAAGACTTTTATTTCCCTTCTTTTAGCAAGGCCATCAATTATGAAGTTGAAATTGTGGTAAAAATTGACCGTGAAGGAAAAAATATTGCCGAAAAATTTGCCCATAAATATTACCAAGAAATTGGTTTAGGCATAGATTTCACTGCCAAAGACCTCATAGAAAAATATAAATCACAAGGATTGCCTTGGGACTTGGCTAAAGGATTTAACGGTTCTGCCCCTATTTCTGATTTCGTCCCTAAATCGAATTTTGAAAATTTAAACCATATTAATTTCAGTTTAAAACAAAATGGCATAGTAAAACAAACAGGCAATACCAAAGACATGTTTTACAACATTGATAGCTTAATTGCCTTTGTTTCTCAATACTTTACACTCAAAAAAGGAGACCTCCTATTTACAGGTA
>JBIKPL010000410.1:0-3116 GCA_044357485.1 Cytophagales bacterium | reverse complement strand
TATATTCAATTTTTACATCAAAATATTGCCCTGCACTAAAGCTATAGTTTTTCTCTTTAATTTGCTCATAACCCACCACAACCGTAAAGTCTTCAACAGCTTTGTGTTGGTTAAAAGTATCAATAATCAATTGTTCTTCCTCATGCGAAAGAACCGTTTTTTGGTTCTTGCCATCTTTAACAGTTGTACCTAATTTGGAAGCATCCATCAACACAATGTCTCCTTGTTTGTTGGCATTGTCAATAAAGAGAATACTCACGTTTGTACCTGTGGTGGCAAAAATATTACTTGGCATACTCACCACCCCACGGAGCATTTTTTCTTCCACCAAACGTTCACGAATTTTACGTTCTATGCCACTTTGAGCGGTGATAAAACCAGTGGGTACAACCACTGCTGCCTTGCCTTTTGCCGAAAGTGAATACATGATATGCTGTATAAACAAAGGGTAAATGGCCATGCTTTCCAATTTGGCTTTTGGCACATTGGGTAAGCCTGCAAAAAAGCGTTCTTTGTTTTCTTTGGTATCTAAGTCAGACACATAATCACTAAAATCTAACTTAAAGGGAGGGTTTGAAACAATATAATCGAATTTTTTGAGCTGTCCGTTGGCTTCTTTGTGGTAAGGTTCTAATATGGTATTGCCTTTTACAATATTAGGAATAGAATGCACGAGGTTGTTCAAAATCAAATTCAACCGCAATAAGTTGGACGATTTTTGAGATATATCTTGTGAATAAATAGTGCATTTATCTTCGCCTATTGCATGTGCAATATTCATCAGTAAAGTACCTGAGCCAGCCGATGGGTCGTAACAAGTAACATTACTCACTTCTTCGTTTACCAAACACGAAGCCATAATTTTGGCTACCGCATGAGGTGTAAAGTATTCCGCGTATTTACCTCCCGAATTAGTATTGTAATCTTTGATTAAATATTCAAATATGGTAGAGAAAAAATCAAATTTTTCTTCAAAAATATGTTCAAAACTAAAGCCAATAAGCTTGTTGACAATGGCTTTGCAAAACTCGTCTCGTTTGTCGGTAACGTATTTACTGATGTTTTCAAACAACACTATTTTTTCGCCACCATCTGTGATAACGGAAAATATGTCGCTGTTTTCGGCGGCGATGTCTAACAAAGTGGAATCAAAAATATCAGCAAATTTCTCCTCGTTTTGGCGTTCAAACAAACTTGGGATAAACTGTGATGGTTTCAAATGAGCGGTACTTTCACTCATTTGCATCATCAACATTTCGTAGTCGTCTTCACTAAATGCCTTCAATACCGCCAACCAATTGTCAGCTTTTGCAATGGATTCATCAATTTGTTTTACTTCATATACAAACTTGTCATTCAAGAATTTATATAAAAATACTTGGGTAATAATTTTAAACTCATTCCCATCATTCCCCAAACCATAATTGGCACAAACGCTTTTTAAACCGTCAATGAGTTCTTTGGTTTTTTTCTCAAATTCTTGTGTATTACTCATCGTTTTTATCTTCAATTTGTTTTTGACTTAAAGCATCTTTGGCATTAAGTGCCGTTACAACTTTTTTGCCTGTTTTAGATTCTAGTTCTTTCAAGGCTACTTTGGCAACGTTGCCACCTTGTTGTGCCACTTCTTGATTTTCTTCAAATGTGCTAGGATTAGTAGCTTGTGAAATATCTTTGGTAGATGCCTCTGCCAACATATTCAAAATCAATTCAGTATTGGTCATGTTGTCTCTAAGGTTTTCTTTTTTCAAACCTTTCAATACTTTATATTCCTTCGTGGTATTGCCCGACCAAGCTTTGGTAATAATATCCGTAAGCGTAGCAAATTGTACCCCTTCTTTCATTCCTCTGCTCTTCCATTCGTCTGTCAATTCTTTACGAATCTCAATACTTTTTAGGCGTTGGTTAATCCAGTTCTCCGAATAGCCTAATTGAGTATATTGTGCTAATGCCCTATCAATAGTCAATTCAGGGTCTTGCATTTCATCCAATCTTTCGGCGGCTATTTGAGCAAGCCAAAGTTTGAATGGTTCTGCCTTTGGCGATGGAATAGACTGTATTAATCTGAATAATTGCTCGGTATCAGCTACATCGGTCAATCGCATTTTCCCATCTAGAGCAAGCATTTTCAAACCGTGACAATTCGTCACGGTTTCATTTCCTTCTACTTTTAATCTTTGTTTAAGCTTTCTCCAATAGGCAGTTGCATCAACACTATTTGTTAAAACACTTACCACATCCACAATAGAAATGTACCATTTCTCTTGGTCGGCATCCCAAACAGTTCTTACCTTTTTATCTTCAAAAATTTGAATGGCGTTTTGCTTTTTCATTAGGTTAAAATTAGGCTACTCTTCCGTAAAATTCGTTCATATATTCTTTCACTATCATTCCATTAATTCTTTTTGTAGCTACGGTATCTAATGGAATATGGTGTTTGTTTTTAAATTGGTCAATCACCAAGCGAAGCATCATTTTTTCTACAAAACTTTCATTTTCTAACAATTTAGAGTTTTGTAAAATGTGGTTATCTACTTCTTTTTTCAAACCTTGCAATGCCTCAAACAGCTTGCTTTCTTTATCGGTTAATGGGTCTTTTTCCATTAAACGTTTATGTATGCGTGCATATTTTGCATCGTTATCATACTTGGCTTTTAGCAATTGATTTTTGCGTTCCAATTCTTTGGCTTGGGCATGAATCGTTTCTAATGCCTTGATGTTGGCTTCCATTTCTTCTTTGGTAACTTCATTCAAGTTTTTCTTTTTGAATAAACGTTCTAATTCCTCCTTCAATGAAATAAACTCAGGTGCTTTTTGGTCGAAATTACCACTGAGCATTTCTCTTGTTTTCTGAAGAATATCTTTTAATTGGTCAGCCAATACCATTTCTTCTTCTTTCACTTTCACAAATGCAAAAATCACCTCTTCTAAAGCCAGATGAAGCAAATTGGTACTATCTAAATCAGCAGCTAATGAATCTTTGGTATTGTTTAATGCAAGTCTATCATTAGCAGTGCGCGAAAGTACCGTTAAAGTACTAAAATCTAGTTTGTCAAGTAAATCATAATTGCCTGATAAACGAATTAAATTATATAAGCTTTTGGCATCATTTAAGG
>JBIKPL010000409.1:0-3126 GCA_044357485.1 Cytophagales bacterium | reverse complement strand
CGCCTATTTTAATGAAAAGAAATTTGAAAAAGCAGGAGAATATTTCACCAAAATAAAAGACAAAGAGCACAAATACACCTATGCCGCCAATTATTATTTAGGCTATATTTTTTACCGTTTGGGCGACTATGATACCGCATTAATTGCCTTACACAAAGCAGAAGAAAATGACGCATTCAAATACTTGGTACCAGCCATGGTGGCCAATGTGTACAACAAACAACAAAAATACGATACGGTTATCGCTTATACCGAAAGGATATTAAAAGCAAATCCCGAAATTAAATCAGCAGACGAATTAACCCTTTTATTGGCTGAGGCCTATTACAAAAAAGACAAATTCAAAGAAGCACTCCGCTATTTCAAAACCTATGTCTCCAAAATTGACAAAGACTTGCGCGCTGACATCAACTATCGCATTGGCTACTGCTTTTACTACAACAACGACAATACCAATGCAATAGATTATTTCAAAAAAATCAATTCTTTGAACGATACCATCGGCCAATACTCTTCTTATTACCTAGGAATGGCCTATGTAAAACTAAACAACAAACCATTTGCCTATGCCGCTTTAGAACAAGCAGGTTTAATGCCTTTCGACCCAGCGATTCAAGATGAAGCCATTTTCAATGCAGGAAAAGTAAAATTTGATTTAGAACGTTTTTCTGAAGCCATTGTCATTTTAAAAGGATATGTGAAAACATATTCCAAAGGCAAGCATATTGCAGAAAGCAACGAATTAATTAGCGAAGCCTATTTGCATTCTAACAATTACATGGAAGCCATCGCTTATATTGAAGGATTGAAAATCAAAACACCTCGAATTATTAGCACCTACCAACGTGTCACTTACCTCAAAGGAGTAGAATTATACAACAATGACAAATATCCTGAAGCATTGGCCATGTTTCAAAAATCATTGTATGAAAACGTAGACAGAAACATTGCCCTTGCTTGTCATTTTTATAAAGGTGAAATTTATGCCATAGGCCAACGTTACGACGACGCCATCGATAGTTATGCCAATGTATTTAAAATTGCACAAGCAGACCAACACCCGCTTTATTACAAAGCCAGGTATGGCATAGGTTATGCCTATTTTAACACCAAAAAATATGACAATGCCAGCAGACATTTTAGAGAATATGTTGAAAATCAAAATCCTAATCTAGACCCTGAAACCTATGCAGACGCGTTGATTCGTTTGGCAGATTGTTATTATGTTAATCATCAATATGAAGATGCCCTAAAGGTTTACGACAAAGCCACCACCTACGCTCGTGCAGATGTCGACTATGTATTGTTTCAAAAAGGCTTGATGTATGAAATATCAGATAAAATAGCAGAAGCAAAATCTGTATATGAGGAGCTTATGCATCAATACCCCAATGCCGCCTATTACGATGATGCCTTGTACCACAAAGCCTTATTAGAATTTGAAAAAAATGGCAGCTATGCCGTAGCCATTGACGGCTTCACCAGTGTAATCAACTTAAAATCAACAAGTTTATATTTACCAGAAGCGCTCAAAAGAAGGGCTTTAGCCAATAACAACCTTAAAAATTATGCAGAAGCCATTGAGGATTATAAAAGAATTGTCAATGATTTCCCTACCTATTTTGATTCCCCAGTGGATATTTTAGAATCATTACACAGCTGTTTGGTTTCTGCAAACCGTGAAAATGAATACGACGACATTTATACCAAAATTAAAAATGCCAATCCTAAAAATGATAAATTTGCTGACCTAGAATACAAAAACGCAGAAACCTTATTCAACAAACAAAAATACCCTCAAGCCATCAAAGCTTTCCAAGACTTTATTGCGACTTACCCCAATACCAACGCCTTAGCAGATGCGTACTTTTATATTGGAGAAGCCAATTTTAGAAACAATGATAAAATAGAAGCTTTAAAAGCATTTGAACAAGTAATTCAAAATGGCAAAAGTAATTTCAAGGCAAAATCTTTAAGCAGAACAGGCGATATTGAATTTGCTTTAAAATCATATAAAGAAGCTGTGCGTCATTACAATGACCTCTACAATGTAGCGGGCAATAGCAAACGCGACAAATTCAATGCTCAAAAAGGGATGATGGAATGTTATTATGAATTAGGCAATTTAGACACGGCCTTAATTTATGCCAACAATATCGTGAATGAAGGTGGCGCGCCAGGCTATATTGCCAATAAAGCCAACCTTTATTTAGGTAAAATTCCTTACATGAAAGATGACTTTGCCACTGCAGCAGATTTCTTAATTAGTGCGGCCAATAGTGCCAAGGATTCGTCTGGTGCAGAAGCACAATATTTACTTGCGAGCATATCCTATAAACAAAAAAACTACAAACAATCTTTAGAAACACTGTTTGAACTCACCGATAAATTTAAATTATTTGACCGATGGGTACTCCGATCGCTATTATTGGTAGCCGATAACTACCTCGCCTTGGAAGAAAAATTCCAAGCAAAAACAACCTTAAATTCTATCATCTCTAAAGCTAAAAACACAGAAATGGTCAAATTAGCCTCAGATAAATTAGACCAAATCATTGCCATTGAATCTCAAGGCGCAAACCCAGAAAGTAAGTAAACACATGAGAACTAAGCTAAAAATACAGGTATTGCTTTTGCTCCAAGTGTTGGCAATATTGCCGATAATGGCTCAACAAACACCTTGGGAAGACCCTGCCACTACAAAAGGAGAAATCAAAGATGCCAATTTCATTGTGGTAATTGACCGCGTCAACACACTCCCTCCCGCTTTTAGAACTTTTGCTAAAGTTGACATCCAAGCACCAAAAGAACATTTTGAAACACAAAATTATGAATTCAATGATTATAAATTAACAGTGCCTGACATTGAATGCAAAGTGAAGATATTAGGCGTAAAACCCGACGAACCTAAACCTGTGATGAGAAATTATGTAAAGGCTGGTTTTGGAAATTATGTAACCCCTTACCTTGATGTATTTTTGGCAAGTAAAGAAAACGAACAATACGTTTACGGGGCTAGGCTTAAACACTTGTCATCTGCCAATGGACCGGTAAGTAATGCAGGAAACAGCAACAATGAAATGGGTATTTGGGGAAAATATTTCATGCAAGATTACACCTTAACGG
>JBIKPL010000408.1:0-3135 GCA_044357485.1 Cytophagales bacterium | reverse complement strand
CCATACCCAAGGCAGGTTCAATAAACAAGCGATTCAAAATGGCATCTACGCGTTTGGCGGCTTCTATGTCTTTTTCTATGGGTCGGTGGGCTTCTATGTGCGAACCAGAAAAGGTGCTGCCAATATTGCTTTTAGGGTACAACTCTCTGATGATGCGACCTCCAGCCGCTTGGGCTAAGGCGGCATGATGCATGGCGGGTAAAAAGTTTTTTAACCCTTTACGACCAGGGGCATGTAGGCCTAAAAAATATCCTGCCCCCGTAAATACCATCGGCTCATTTAAAACCATCCAATGTTTAATTCTGTCGCCAAAGGCTTTTACACATACTTCTGTGTATTGTTCAAAACGATAGAGCACTTCTCTATTGGTCCATCCTCCTTTTAATTCTAAGGCCTGGGGTAAGTCCCAGTGGTACAGGGTAATCCAAGGAGTGATGCCAAGGGCAAGGGCATGGTCGATGAGGCTGTTGTAAAAATCTATTCCTTTTTTATTGACCTTGCCATCTCCCATGGGAATAATTCTCGACCATGCCAATGACATTCTGAAATTTTTAATATTCATGGCCTTCATCAAGGCCAGGTCTTGGCGGTAGCGGTTATAAAAATCTGCGGTGTGGTTACCGTGTTGGTTTTCGTGGATGTTCCCTTTTGTGTTTGCAAAAATGTCCCAAATAGAGGCTTGTTTGCCATCTTTGTTGTGTGCCCCTTCGGTTTGGTAAGCAGAGGTAGATACGCCCCAATGAAATTTTTTGCCGAATGCTTCTTTTTTACAATTCATGATGCGTGTTAAGAGACAATGTTGTGTTGATGTTTAATGCCGCGTAAATTCGGTCGATTTTATCAATGGTTTGTGGTAGGTTAAAATCGGGATGTTTAGTTTGTTTTTTATGGTAATGTTCTTCAATAATTAAATCAACAATGCTTTTGGTGATGTCAGGATAATACACGTCAATAATTTGTCCTTTTTCGAGCCATAAAGCGATGGTGTCGTAGTGCTTTTTTTTCAAACTTTTAATTACGGGTACACCCATGGCTTCTAATGCGGCAGCATTGCAAGCTTGTTCGTATTGGTTTTTCATGGGGATTACCATGAGTTTTTTCTTTAAATACAATGCTTCTGCAGGGGTTTCAAAACCTGCCCCACACAATATGCCTTTGGAGGTAACCATGCTGGTGATAAAGGCTTCATTGTCTATGGGTTGAATGTTGACGTTTTTGATTTGGATAGCTTCTTTGTTGTGTTTTGAAAATACTTGCCACCTTGTTTTAGGAAATTTTGTCAGGGCTTTAAGCAGCAACTCGTCTTTATAAGCGGGCAAATACACGGTATAATGTCCTTCATCATTGGGGTCAATTTGCCTGATTTGTTTTCTGATGACAGGCGTGAAAATGTGATGGTCGAACCTGTCAAAATGAAAGCCATAGGATTGGGAACATGGGGCATAATTTTTTAAAATGGTTTTTCCAATCCAATCTGAATTTGCTGGTTTGGGGGCAAATTTTGACAATACGGCCGATTGGTGACTTAAAGAAATACAGGGTACGCCATTAATTTTTGCCGCCCAAGCAGAAACGGGTTCAAAGTCATTGATAATTAAATCGTATTGTTTTACAGGCAGGCTTCTAATTTCTTTAAATAAATTTTTAGTATTGCTGTTGTGAAAAGTTTTCCATAAATCAACACCTCCCTTTTTTCCAAAAATAAAACTCAAGCCCTTAAAACGGTACTTCACAACATAAGGCAATTCAATGTCTGCTTGCACGCCGCTGATAAGGATGTCTACTTCTCCTTTTTCTTGTAACAATGGAATAATGTCTCTTGCTCGACTCAAATGGCCATTGCCAGTGCCTTGTATTGCATATAATATTTTCATGCTACTTGTTTTTTTTCATTTCAAATTCTGCCAATAAATTTTCAAACAAGGTAATGTTGTCGAGAGATTCCTCGTCATCATCAAAACTTATTTTATGTGTTTGATGGTCATCACTGTAACGATATATTTTCCATTGGGTATGGTTATATTCTAATGCCGTAAGGTTCTCAACCCAGTCGCCGGAATTGAGGTACAGCGTTTTGCCTTTGTCGGTTTTGATTTCCCTGAGATCAGGTTGGTGAATGTGTCCGCAAATCACAAAGTCATATTGGTTAGCGATGGCGATGTCTGCGGCGGTTTGTTCGAAATTATTGATAAATTTTACCGCACTTTTTACTTTGTCTTTAATGCGTTTCGAAAGTGAAATTTTGCCTTTGCCCAACATTTTGGAGCATAGATTTACGACCATGTTAATCATGATTAATAAATCATAACCAACAGCCCCGAGTTTGGCCAACCATTTCGAATGTTTCATGGTGACATCAAACACGTCTCCATGAAATATCCAGGCTTTTCTGCCATCAATTTCTAACACAATTTTATTGACTATTCTAAAATTTCCAAGTTCAAAACCTACAAATTTACGCATCATTTCATCATGGTTTCCTGTAACGTAATACACTTGTACGCCTTTAGAAATCCAGCCCATGAGGTATTTAACCACTTTCATGTGCGATTTTGGCCAGTAACGTTTACTGAATTGCCATACATCTACAATGTCGCCATTGAGCACAATAATTTGAGGTTTAATGCTTTTGAAATATTGAAGTATTTCCTCTGCGTGACAACCATACGTGCCTAAATGAAGATCTGAAACCACCACCACTTCCACTGCTCTTTTTTTCATGCCTAGAAATTATTTTGTAGTGTATTTTTACGTCTACAAGGTAGTGGCTAAGTATCATGAGAATGTTATGCGGCGATTAAAAAATAATGAACAGGGAATGTTGCTGAAAATAAGGATTAACTTATGCCAAACTCCAATAGTAATGAGGGGCTACTGAAAAAAGCAAAAGAGCATCAATAGTGTTGAATTTTTTTCATTACTGTTTTTCAGCAAGCCCTAAATAGGGTCTGCTGAAAAACGCAATTCTCATCATTTGTAAATCATTTTTAGCAAACATACTTAAAGTTATGATGCTAAAATGGCCACTCCATTTAATTGAAATGATTGGCTAATTCGCTTTGCGTTAGCGGGAGAGGCTTTGTTTGAGCTCATTTTTCTTGTGGGTTGAGGTAATCTTTTAATACGCTATGATTT
>JBIKPL010000104.1:0-8674 GCA_044357485.1 Cytophagales bacterium | reverse complement strand
CTATTCAAAGTGAAAACATCTATGCAGGGTACAATGCTATTCCAGGCGTAAGGGTTGGGTTACAATACAACATCAATCACTTTATTGGTATAGGCCCTGTGTTGGGTTTTTCGTACGGCACCAAACCCAATTACAGCATGGCTACCAGCCAAGTAGGATTAGCCGCAAAATACAATATCATTCCTTTTGACAAAGCTTTTTCTCCTTTCATTACCGTTGAAGTAGACCTCAACTACATTACCATTAGTCAAAAAGCCAATGCCGCTACAGAAACGCCTACAGCCAACGATGATCCTCAACACATCCTACTTACTTCTCAAGTGCACAACTACCCTGAAATAAAAACAGGCTTTACTAGTACAGGCGCTATTATTGGTGTAGGCACAGATTTTACCCTTAAAAAGAAATACACGGTATTTACTTCTATCAATTATGTGCTCACCAACTCGGCAAGTAGCTATACTTCTACTTCCTTGTTTCCTGAAAACACCTCCAAATTAAATTACATGCTTCTGCAATTAGGAATGCGATTCTCTTTTGGACAAAGTAAAAGTTTGTATTAATTTTACATTCGTGCCACTACTGTTTTAGTAGTAGTACGAACACAAACGTAATGAAACATTCAGCGTACGAATACAAACCACTATTTAACCCAATACATGCATTTGATACCTACACCAACTTATTGTTTTAAAAGCTTGCTCGTATGTTTGGGAATGCTGTGCTTAGCAGGCCAAATTTTTGCGCAAGATTTACCCTTTACCAGCATCGATACCGACAAAAAAATGGCAAGTGCAGTTGCTTTTTCTGTAGATGGTAGACTTGCCACGGCCAGTGTTGACGGTAAAATATACTTTTGGAATGTGGACACTAAATCAGTAGACAACCTCCTCGAAGAACATACAGACATGATTTTGAAAGTATGTTTTAGTAACGACGGACAATTGCTTGCTTCAGGTGGAAAAGATAAAAAAGTGTTGGTTTGGAATGTGGCCGGTGGGGTAGTGAAATATACATTTACAGGTCACGAATCTACCATTACCTCCCTTTCCTTTAGTGCAGATGGCAAATATTTAGCCTCGGGCAGCGCCGACAAAACCGTAAAAATTTGGGATTTAAGCACAGGAACTTTATTCAAAACCCTATCGTACCACAAAAAAGAAGTATCAACGGTTGCCTTTAGCAAACAAAGCGCATTACTTGCTACAGGAAGTTACGATGGCACCGTTAAAATTTTCAACCTACATACCGATCAAATTGAAAAACAATTTAACCCCAACAGTGGCAGGGTTAGAAGTGTAGCTTTTAGTCATGATGATAGGTTAATCGCCACAGGAACTGATGATGAGAATGTAAAGGTCTGGGATTTAAGTATTGGGGCGCTCAAAAAAACATTTGATGGCCACGCCAATGATGTGTACGACTTAGCATTTAGTCCGGATGGGAAATATTTAGCCAGCGGTTGCCTTGGCAATGAAGTTCGGATTTGGTCTTTAGAAATGGCTGAAAATAGCCATATCCTCAAAGGTTTTTATAAGTTTTTAGGCTTGGCTTTTAGCGCCGATGGCAAATATTTGGCCGTAGCTGATTTAGATTTAAAGACAAAACTGTATGACCTGTCTACGTTACATATCAAACCTTCTCCAAAATACCTCAGCTTAAAATCTGTTAAAAAATACCAAGCAGGCATCACTTTAAACGGACCTATATTCTCCGAAATTTCTCCTAAAACATCTCCAAAAGAACCGGTTAAAACCGAAGAAAGAGCCATGCTTGTAAAAGGAAATATTCAAGCACCTGCTGGATTATTTATTTTATTGGTCAATGGCATTGAAACCAAACCTGATTCTAACGGTAATTTCGCTAAAGAAGTACGGTTGGCCTATTACGACAATCTTATCATTGTAAAAGCCATTGACAACGAGAAAAAAACAACCGAAGACACCGTGCATATTTATAGAATATTCAACAAAAATGCCCCTGATGAAATGGCTGGTAACAAAAGACATGGCTCGGATTATGCGTTTTTGATTGGTTCGGATGAATATACGGCCATGCATCATTTGTCTAACCCCGTAAATGACATCAACACCATCGCCAATGATTTAGAAACCATTTACGACTTTAAAGTACATAAAGTACTCAATGCTGAATTAGGGCAAATCTATTCAGAATTAAGAAAATACAGCCAAATGACTTTTGAAGAAGACGACCAATTGTTTATTATGTTTGCCGGACATGGCATCTATGATGGCGTTTTCAAAGAAGGATATTTGGTAGCCAAAGATTCTAAAAAAGAAGACGATGGAAAACAAACGTATCTTTCTTATTCTAACTTAAGAACCTTGCTCAACAACATTCCTTGTAAACATATCTTCTTGGTATTAGATGCTTGTTTTGGAGGAACCTTTGACCAATCGATATCGCATCGTGGTGGAGAAGATGACAAATTATATTCCGCTGTAAACAAAGAAGAATTTGTACTAAGAAAATTAAAATACAAAACCCGCTTGTATTTAACCTCTGGAGGCAAAGAGTATGTTCCTGATGGCCGACCCGGACAACACTCTCCATTTGCTAGAAGAATTTTAGAAGCCTTGCGATCAGGCGGTGGAGAAGACCATATTTTAACTTCGGGTGAATTAATGACCTATATCGACAAAGTGACCCCTGAACCACAAAAAGGACAGTTTGGCGACAACCAGCCAGGAAGCGACTTTTTGTTCATTAAAAAATAGGAGCAACCCTATTTTTTTAATTATGAAGTATATTGTTCTGATTTACAGGGCAAATGCATTATAATCATTAAACTGAAACTCGACATAAAAGGCCTCATCCCAAGCCTTTCTCCTTTGGAGAAGGGCTTTAGAGCCCGATAAAATCAAACTATTTTATTGATAACGTGCTGTTTTCTATGCATTAATTACGAAACGATGATTAATGGACAGCTCCATCTCCTTTTGGAGAGATTTAGGGTGAGGCCTTTTAGTTAAATTTTAATGCGTTTGCCCTGTTCTGATTTACAATGTACATTGTACAAATTTTACTAACTTAGTAGCGTATACTTTTAATTTACAAATAATGAATCCTCAAACTATTCTTTTCCAACAAGAATTAAACAAACTCAATGCCGAACAACGCAAAGCGGTCGAAACCATTGATGGACC
The DNA here is from genome assembly GCA_044357485.1 of Cytophagales bacterium. GTDB lineage: Bacteria > Bacteroidota > Bacteroidia > Cytophagales > UBA9547 > CALPQG02. Next base: position 5,507 of record JBIKPL010000104.1, on the reverse strand, counting down.
AGTTTTGGTTATTGCAGGGCCTGGAACAGGAAAAACACAAATTCTATCGGCCAGAATTGGGCATATATTGGCGGCTGGTTTAGACGTACAGGCACATAATATTTTATGCCTGACCTATACCGATGCGGGTACCATTGCCATGCGTAAACGTTTGCTTAAATTTATTGGGACCGATGCATATAGGGTTGCCATACACACTTTTCATTCTTTTTGCAATTCGGTAATCCAAGACAACAAACAGTATTTTGGAGCGACTAATTTTTTACAACCTATTGATGAATTAGAATCGGTAGAATTGTTTTATGAATTGATAGAAAACATTCCTAGTGACAACATCTTGAAGCGTTTTACGGGTGATGTTTATTATGAAATTGATCCTTTAAAACGGTTGTTCGAAGCCATCAAAAAAGAAAACCTATCTCCGGAAATACTGACACAAGCGGCACAAGAATACATCAACAACTTAGCAGAAAATCCTGACTTTCAATACAAAAGAAAATACAAAGAGTTCAATGCAGGAGATCCTAATCCTAAAAAAATAGAAGAAGAAACCCTTAGGCTAGAAAAATTTATTGCTGGGGTAAATTTATTCCCCACTTTTAATGGCATGATGCAACAACGTAATCGCTATGATTACAATGACATGATCAATTGGGTGATCAAAGCTTTTCATGAACATGATGACTTGTTGGCCCGCTATCAGGAACAATTTCAGTATATTTTGGTAGATGAATTTCAGGATACCAATGGGTCGCAGGCGAATATTTTGTACCAACTTTGTTCTTTTTGGGGCGAAGAGGCCAACATATTTGCCGTGGGCGATGATGACCAATCGGTATATAGTTTTCAGGGTGCTGAAATTAGCCGAATCAATGCTTTTGTGGACAGGTTTAAAAACACCCTCTCTCCTATTTTACTCAAACACAATTACCGTTCGAGTCAGGAAATATTAGATGCCTCCAAAGGACTCATTACCCATAACAATGCTCGCTTGGTTCACGACCCGAATTTGCAAGGCATTTACCAATCTCAAGGAGAAGTGTTAGACAAAAGCTTAATTGCTAGTAATCCTGCTTATGCGTCTATTTCTCCAGCGGTTTTCATCCATGAATGTGCTAATGCTTACCAAGAAGAAGCACATTTAATTTTCCTTATTGAAGAATTACAAAAAGCACAAGCCATTCACAATGAACCTTTGTTGGCTCAAATGGCTATGCTCGAACAAAAAAATGCAAGCATTCAGGAAATTCAACCTGTAGCCGATCAATTACAACACTTGGGAAATGTTGCCGTGATTTACAAACAACATGCAGACGTGGCATCTTTGGTCAAGGCGTTAAGTCACCGTAAAATTCCTTATAACCTCGCTCGCCAAGAAAATATTCTTGAATTACCTATCGTACACCAACTGCTATCCATTCTTGAATATTTAAAGCTAGAAGATGACATAGAGCGTTCGGGTGAACACCTTTTGTTTAAAATTCTCCATTACCAATACTTCCATTGCAGCAAAAGAGATATCAGTCAAATTGCCCATCAAGGTGCCGAAAATAAAAAATACAGTTGGCGGTATTTGATGTCAAACACCCAGAAACATTTGTTATTGGGGTTTGAAAACTCCAAAGCGCTCACTGATTTAGACCAAAACCTAAGTCGTTGGCAAAAAGATTTGCATAACATGACTTTGCAAACTTTGTTTGAAAAAATACTCCAATTTTCGGGGATCATCAAGTTTGTACTTAGTCACGCCGAAGAAAAACTTTGGTTACTAGAGGTCGTTACCGCATTGTTTGACTTCATCAAAAATGAATCGGCCAAACAGCCACAATTGAGTATTGCCGATTTATTACACAAAATAAAAAAACTAAAAGACAATAAAATCAGCATCAACCTCAACAGGATTGTACGTGCTGAACATGGTTTAAATTTGGTCACAGCTCATTCGAGCAAAGGCTTGGAATATGACCAAGTATTTGTCATCAAATGCAATAAAGAATATTGGGAAAGTAGGCGAACGAAATCAGGGGGCTACAAATTCCCTCCTGTGGAATATTGGATGGATGAAGCGCAAATCAAATCCATCCAAGAAGCTAATCCTGAAGAAGAAGAAAGACGGTTGTTTTATGTAGCCATGACCCGAGCCAAAAAAGGACTCTACATGTTGTATTCTACCATGAAAATCACCGACAAATCGCCCGATAAAGCAAGTTTGCAAGAGTCTCAATTTTTAAGTGAAATCAAATTAACGTCACCTGATTTGCAAATCAATAAGGTAAGTTACCAAACAGATGAACCATCGAGCGTAAATGAAATGGTACAGTATTTAGCCGAACTGCTGACTCCTGCTCCTTTGCCTGATGAAATTACTTTAGAAAAAGAATATATCGCCGAAACCTTGAGCAAATACAAACTCAATGTGACGCACCTGAACAAATACCTCAAATGTAAACTGTCATTTTATTACGAAAATATCCTAAAAATTCCTTCGGCCAGAAGCGCCAGCATGGGTTTTGGAAATGCTGTTCATTATGCCTTGGAACAATTGTTTAGAACCATGTTGGCCGATGAAAACAGGGAATTCCCGACCATTGACACCTTTATAGGTTATTTCAAAAAAGGGATGCAAAATTATGCCTCTCACTTTACGACGACAGAATACAAATTAAAAATTGATTTTGCAGAACAGTTACTACCTGACTATTACCATACTTATATCAATGCATGGGAAAAAGTAGCCAGGGTGGAATACCGATTTAGCAATATCCTTTATGATGACATTCCTTTGACAGGAGCGATTGATAAAATAGAATTTTTGAATGCCAAAGAATGCAATGTGGTCGATTATAAAACCGGCGATCCTGACAGGGCAAAGAAAAAAATGTTTCCTCCAACCAAACCAGAGGCAGATTTATCACAAGCCAAATTCGAAGAAGTATACGGAGGAGATTATTGGAGGCAAATTGTATTCTATAAAATTTTAATGGACCTAGACAAAACCAACGAATGGAAAATGTTGTCAGGAGAAATTGATTGTATACAAAAAAACAAATCTAATACTTTTAATAAATTCAAGCTTAATCTTACAATTGAAGACGAGCTACTTGTAAAAAAACAGATAAAGGATACTTATAAAGGTATTATTTCTCAAGACTTTAAAGGTTGTGGAGATAAAGATTGTCAATGGTGTACTTTTGCAAGGGAACAAAATGTTTATACATTCAATTCAGTAGAAGATTAACAGAAAAATATTATACATTTTTTCATTAATTATATTATTTTTTTAGTTTATTTGTAACCAATGTATAATGTTGTATAAGATGGTTTTATGGAAGAATATATATCACTCTCAGACACTGCCAAATTATTAGGCAAGAATAAAGAAACATTAAGAAGATGGGATAGAGACGGTAAATTATCTGCGGTGCGTGAACCAATGAGTAATTACCGTGTCTATAAAAAAAAGGATGTAGATATTTTATTTAATGATTTCTTTGGTAAAAAGGATGTTAAAGAACTAGATTCAAATTTTATTGAAGCCGATCATGAATATACTGTTTTGGAATTATTTGCGGGAGCTGGTGGGCTTGCAATTGGATTGGAAAAAGCAGGGATTAAATGTGTTGCTCTAAATGAAATTGATAAGTGGGCTTGTCAAACGTTACGAACTAATCGTCCCAAATGGGATGTATTAGAGGGTGATATCAGAACTAAAGATTTTTCAGCCTATCATAATAAAACAGATATTGTCACAGGAGGATTTCCATGCCAAGCATTTAGTTACGCAGGGAAAAAATTAGGGCTTGCAGATGCAAGAGGGACATTGTTTTATGAGTTTGCAAGAGTTGTGAAAGAAGTAAACCCTCCTATCTGTATAGGTGAAAATGTTCGTGGATTATTAAGTCATGAAAATGGGAAAACCTTACAGGGCATGATTTCAATTTTAGATGAAATCGGTTATAATGTAGTTCCTGTTCAAGTATTAAAGGCAATTAATTTTAATGTTCCACAAAAGAGGGAAAGATTGATTTTAGTTGGAATTAGGAAAGACATTGAGATTGATTTTTCATATCCAAAACCTTATAAAAAAATATATAATCTTGCTGATGCTTTAAAAAAAGGAGACTTATTCGACTCAGATGTTCCTCAATCTGAAGGATCAAAATATCCTAAACACAAAAAAGATGTTTTGGATTTAATACCTCAAAAAGGATATTGGCGAGATTTACCCCTTCAAATTCAAAAAGATTTTATGGGTCAAAGCTTTTATTTAGGTGGGGGAAAGACAGGAATAGCGAGACGAATAGGATGGGATGAACCTTGCTTAACTTTAACTTGTAGTCCGGCACAAAAACAAACAGAAAGATGCCATCCAGATGAAACACGTCCTTTTACTGTTAGAGAATATGCTAGAATCCAGACATTTCCTGATGAATGGAAGTTTGAAGGGGCAATTTCTCAACAATACAAACAAATAGGAAATGCTGTTCCCGTTAATTTAGCGAAAGAAGTAGGTTATTCGATTGTAAGATTCTTAAATCAATATTACAACTTATCAAAACCCAAATAATAACTAAAGTTTTCAAATGTAATCTCATCCAAAATTGTTCTTTTAGAAATTGCCGCACTAACTTTTATTTCAGATAAAGCAGAATTATTAGCAAGTTGATTTTCCTTTTCCAACGATTTCAAGTAATCAATTGCCTTTGGTAACGCTTTATATAATTGAAATAGAGCATCTTCTTCTCCTGTTAATAATGCATAAAATTTATCGCCAGAAATTTTATATACCCTACTATGGCTATATTCTTTCCCATTAATTTCTCCCGACCATTTTTCAACAAAACTAGATTTTGCGAGGATTTGTACCCAATAACAGTTAGCTTTTTTATAAGTATCGGCATATTTAGCTAACTTTTGAAATAGACTTTCTGCAGAACTGCTATTCATTGTATTGTGCTTATTTTTGATATCAGCAAATAAAGTATCATTATTCGCTTTTATATCAAAGCCACTAAGTTTACCCACTTCAAAACCATTAATCCCCCCTAAGATTTGTTCGTGAAAGGTACCTATCGAATTATTAATAGATTTATCTACTTGCCTTAAAATTTCAGTTTCTATTAACAGTTCTTCACTAATAGCATTAAATTTTGAATCAAATGTGAGCTTTATTGTATCAATCTTATTATTATAAAAACTCTTTTTAGAAATATTATTTTTTGCTTTTAAATATGATTTATGCAAGTTCAAAATACAAGTAAGGAAATGTTCATCTGTAATAAAATTAACATATTTGTTTTTCATCAATCTAGATTTTGTTTATTCAAACGACAATATAATATTTTATGATCAAAAATATAAATTATGTTTTTTACTCTAGACTCAGGACGCTAAATACTGTAATCTCAAAACCCTACCTAATCCTCAACTTCCTCCCTACTTTCAAAGTAGTTCGCATGCTTATCCCGTTCATTTTACATAAACGAGCAGCAGGAATTTTAAACCTC
>JBIKPL010000407.1:0-3143 GCA_044357485.1 Cytophagales bacterium | reverse complement strand
TCATGTGATCACGTAGATTTTGAGATTATAAACCTTTCAAATCTTTATGTTTTTTCACCGTCAATCCAGTCCATTCTTGATGAATAATATTTGTGAGCATAGCAAATTCGTCTGCTTTTTCAACGCCACTTACTTTCCAATAATCAGTTAACTTATTTCTGGTTTCTTGTCCAGTCATTCGTTGCTGAATCCACTTTTCACTTCTACCCAAATTTTGCCAGTTTTCTCTTGCCCTATCTATACTTTGGCTTGGGTCGGCTATTTCTTGCATTCTTTCGAAACCAACTTTTGCAAGCCATTGTTTAAATGGCTCAGCTTTAGGCGATGGTATTGATTGAATAATGCGAAGTACTGTTTGTGTATCGGCAACATCGGTCTCTCTCATTTTACCGTCTTCGGCTTGCATTTTCAACTGTCCCACAAATTGGGACAGTTCACTTCCCTCACTTTGAAGTTTAGTCTTTAACGCACTCCAATATTTTCTTGGTCTTGGGCTGTCTGTTAGAATCTCTATAATATCAATTACAGAAAAATACCAAATTTCTTTTTCGGAATCCCAATGACTTCTTACTTTTTTGCTTTCAAACAATTTAATATCACTCATAAAAATATTTTTTAAATGTTCAATACAAATATATCTAATGAATTTTCTTTTGGTAGAATGATGAACATATATTTTCAGCAAATCTAGCGATATGAACATTTAAAAGTCAATACATTACATACTCCTCATAATTATCGGGAGTAATGATGGCTAATTTTGCATCAGGATAAGCATTTCTGAAACTAAGGCTAATTTTATTGTTACGTTTTGTATTCCATTTACATTCAAAAGCCGAAAGTTCACCGTTATAATCTTCTACTAAATCAACTTCGTTTTGCTCTTTGGTACGCCAAAAATAACTATTGGCGTAATGGTGTGAATAAACATTGCGTTTCATTCGTTCCGAAACAATGAAATTTTCCCACAAAACACCAATATCAGTTCGCAAAGCAGGCAATTGATAATTTCCAATCAACGCATTTCTAATACCATTATCATAGAAATATATTTTTCTGGTAAATTTCAATTCACTTTTCAAGTTTCTGCTAAAGGTTCCTAATTTGAAAATTACAAAGGTTTTTTCGAGTAGAGCAATGTACGACTCAATGGTTTTATTATCAAGTCCAACAGTTTGTGATAATTCGTTATACGACACTTGATTTCCCACTTGAAAAGCCAAAGCCTGCATCAATTTCACCAATTTATCAGGCTTTTTAATCCCCTCCCACAGTAAAATATCTTTATATAAATAGCTATCAGACAAGGCTTTTAAAATTTTTTGCTCATTACCATTGGCAGTTACCACTTCAGGATAATAACCATAAACTAATCGATGATCAAGCAAACGTTTTTCGGTTAATAAGCCATGAGCATTTACCATTTCTTGAAAGCTCAATGGAAACATTTGCATTTCCCATTTACGGCCAGTAAGCGGTTCGTTTACTTTGTTTGCTAACTCAAAAGCAGAAGAACCTGTGGCTATCAATTGGATTTCTGGATAGGTATCATGAATCAATTTAAGGCTTAAGCCAATATTTTTAATTCGTTGAGCCTCGTCAATAATAACAGTTTTATAATCACCAATAAAAGCCTTTAATTTTGAAGAACTTGCATTTTCAAACATAGCTTGCACATCAGGCTCATCAGCATTAAGCCACAATACATCGCCTTTTACTTCTTGAATTTTCTTTAATAAAGTTGTTTTTCCAATTTGCCTTGAACCAAGTAAAATAATTACTTTGTTGCTATTAAGCTTTTCAATAAGGTCATTTTCTATCGTTCTAAGTAGCATAAAACCTAATTTTAAGGATTACATTCCAAATATATAGCAACTTTTAAGGAATTAAATCCATATAATAGGATATTTTCAAATATACCACTTCAAAAAACACCTCTTTTATGGATTATAATCCAAATATATAGCAACTTTTAAGGATTACAATCCTAATAAGTTGATATATCTGAAAATTATAACAGTGAACAAATTGCCTCATTTATGGAATTATGATAAAAACAACTTAGATAATTACTTAAAATTTGTATTTTTGTTATGTTACATCATCATTTTTTAAAAACAATATAACACAAAGCAATGTTTAACAATATTTATAAAGACAAAACCATTTTACTAAGCGGCCACACAGGTTTTAAAGGATCTTGGTTGGCACTTTGGTTACATCAAATGGGCGCAAAAGTAATCGGTTATTCTAAAGATTATCCATCAGAGCCTACTCATTTTCAACTTTTAAAACTTGACATCACCTCTATTATTGGAGACATCAGAGACCGTAACCATTTAAAAGAAGTATTTAGTACCTACAAACCAGACATCGTTTTTCACCTTGCAGCCCAAGCATTGGTCAGGTATTCGTATAGTGCCCCCATAGAAACATTCGAAACCAATGTCATGGGTACCATCAATATGTATGAATGTGCACTTCAAGAAGAAAGTGTGAAAGCATTTGTCAATATCACTTCCGATAAAGCCTACGAAAACAAAGAATGGCTTTTGGGATACAAAGAAACAGACCCTATGGGTGGTCATGATCCATACAGCGCATCTAAAGGCTGTGCCGAATTGGTCACGTCGTCCTATAGAAACTCCTTTTTTCAACATACCGATAAGCTATTGGCAAGTGCTAGAGCTGGCAATGTTATTGGCGGTGGCGATTGGGCGCTAGACCGTTTGGTACCTGATATCTTTAAAGCGACCGCCAAAAAAGAAACTGTAATCATAAGAAATATACATGCAACCCGTCCATGGCAACATGTATTAGAACCATTATCAGGCTATTTATTATTAGGGCAATTGTTATTAGAAGGCAATAAAAAAATAGCCGATGGATGGAATTTTGGGCCCGAGGAAGACGACACGCGTGAAGTAAGCAATGTCATTCAACATATCAAAAAACATTGGAAAGAAGTTGAATTCGAGGTGATTCAAAATAAAAATCAGCTACATGAGGCCAATTTGTTAAAACTAGATTGCGCTAAAGCTGCCGCCCAAATACAATGGAAACCCGTTTGGCATTTCGAACAAACCATAGCCCACACCACCAATTGGTATAAAGATTATTACAATAATCCTCAACTCAATGTA
>JBIKPL010000103.1:0-8709 GCA_044357485.1 Cytophagales bacterium | reverse complement strand
AATAGACTTTTAAGGCCGATTTTTTACCGACGGCCATCGATTCTTTATGGTAGACAATGGCTTGAGGGATATACCAAAAAGTGTATCCCGCCCTTTTTATTTTTTCACAAAAATCTAGCTCTTCATAATACAAAAAGAAAAATTCTGACATTAATCCTACTTGTTCAAGCACTTTTCGGGGAACCAACATGGCTGCACCATGGGTGTGATTACATACCGTTGGGGTATTGTATTGCCCTAAGTCTGGTTCTTTTTCGCCAATAAATCCTCCTCTTCCCGTAATCGGATGAATGGGGGTAGCGCCTGCAAATTGAATGATGTTGGTGTCAAAATAATATACTTTGGGGCTAACACCGCCTATGTTTTGCGAGGAGGCTAATTGTGTCACCAAAGGTTCTAAAAAATGAGGATCTACTTCTGTATCGTTGTTTAATAACAATATGTACTCCCCTTTGGAAGCCCGAATGCCAATATTATTGCCACCAGCAAAGCCTACATTGACTTCACTAATCAGCAATTGTATGTCGGGATATAATGCTTTGATTACCAAGGGTGACGCTTTGGACGCATTGTCAACCACAATGATTTCAATGGCGGGATAACTGATTTTTTTTAAGGAGGCAATCATTTGACAAGTATAGTCCGCGCCATTGAAATTGACCGTGATAATGGATACCAATGGAAATTTGATGTCTGTCATTTTATTTACTTCTTTTAGATCGTTCCCACGCTGCTGATTGTCGTCCTTGAATGAATCTGACAAAACCCGCTATTACCGAATAATTCATAATTAAGAAATAATATGGTACAAAAAAAGTTTTGAGCTTGATGTTTTTATTTTCGAGTAGCCAACCGACGATAGCAAAGCCATAAAATGACAATTGAAGTAACAGCAATAGCAAATAAAATTGGCTTGTCATCGCTAATCGCATATTTAAAACCAACACAAATATCAATAACAAGGGCACAATGGTCCATCTCAATACACGATGAGAGAGGTATTGAAAACTTAATACAAAATTAGGAAAAGGGTTAAGTATCGGCAATAGCCGAGACATGGCTTGCCAACCACCAGCGCATATTCGCACTTTTCTTTTGAGCTCTTCTTTGATAGACACCGAAGCCGTTTCCATGGCATAGGCTTCTGGTTCGTATAAAACATGGTAACCTTTGGCAGCAATTCGCATTGATAAAATAAAGTCGTCGAGTATGGTGTCTTTTTCGATAGCACTAAACAAGGCGGTTCTAAATGAAAAAAGCTCCCCTGCGGCACCTACAATAGTGTGTAATTCCGCATCTAGGCGTTTGAGCAAAGATTCATATTTCCAATAGATGCCTTCTCCTGCTCCCGCCGCTTGGTCTGCCGTTTTGGATTGTATTCTTTTTTCGCCTGCAACTGCCCCCACTTTTGGGTCTTGATAATGTCTAACGAGCTTGTATATGGCATCATTGGGTAGGAGGGTATTGGCATCAGAAAAAATTGTAATCTCCGATTGAATATGCAACATGGCCCTGTTTTCGGCTGCTGCTTTTCCTGCCCTATGGGTATCGTGAAGCAGTTTGATGCTAGGGAATTGTTGGATTAATGCTGGCGTACCATCATCAGAACCATCGGTGATGAAAATGATGGTCAATTTGTTTTCGGGATAAGCCAAGGATAGGCAATTGTCGATTTTTTGAACAACCGTATCCGCTTCGTTGTAACAAGGTACCACAAAAGTTACACTCGGGCAATAATGCGGATCGAAGGGTGGTTGGTTTGTTGAAAATATTCTTTTAAGTACTACAAGTACGTAAAGGAGTATTCCATACCCTAAAAAGGTATAAAATACGATGGCTATTGCCGTCCAAAATAATAATTCCATGAGGCTATGTTTTTAGGTAATGTTATTTTAAACGTATTTATAAAAGGTGGAATACCGTATAAATACGCTATTTCAAGAAATGCTACCTAAACAAAAATGCTGAACCTAAGCTTTGCGAGCAATTTTACTGCTGGTCTCTATTGTCAAAGATTGGCTAAAACAGGGTATGCATATTCCATAAGGTCGATAACCTTATGGTCATCAAATCGTATGATAAAAAATGTTTTTGAACGTTGAATTTACAACTGACCATGGGTAAAATAACCGTAATAATTGCAGATGACCATAGGCTTATCCGACACGGCATTAAAATGCTGTTAGAAGGCCATGAGGAAATTGAATTGCTCGCAGAAGCTGAAGATGGGGAAGAATTAATCAACATGGTAAAGGTGCATCAGCCAGATGTGGTTTTGCTTGATGGCAGCATGCCAAGGATGGATGGCTTAACTGCCATGGGAAAAATTTTAGAAGCATTTCCTGAAACTGGCATCGTCATGCTTTCTATGCACGAAGACCCTGCCTTTGTACAACAATGTATTGAAGCGGGTGCGCTTTCTTATTTGCTAAAAAATGTAGGCAGAGAAGAATTGATCAATACCATTAAAAAAGTGGCCTGGGGTGAAAAAACATTTGGTCCTATTGTAAATGAAATGCTCATAAAAGGGCAAATGGATGCACGTAAACAAAAAAGTGAAACCATTAAAATTACACGAAGAGAAAAAGAAGTGATGGACTGTTTGGCAAAAGGCATGACCACCAAACAGATGGCCGATTGTTTGTTTTTAAGTAGCCGAACCATTGAATCGCATCGACTTCGTTTGTTGAAAAAATTTAATGCCCAAAATGCAACGGAATTAATTCGCATCGCCATAGAAAAGAAAATGCTAAAGCGTTAATATATAATGTTTTGTGTGCGTTGTAGTGCCTGTTTTTTTGTTGGTTGAGCCATACTTAAAGTAGGCTTTATAAGTTTAGCTGCCCAAGGTTATTCCAAACAAAACTTGATTACATCAGTGGAATAATCGTGTAATTCATGCAGGAGGTGTTTGCCTTTGCTGCCTTTTTTTTGATTTGCTTTTTTAGATTTGTTTGCATTCAATGGTTTAATTATCACTAAAAACTAAAACATCTGTTTCCCAATCCCTAAAAAAAAACTACCTTAGCAGTCTGTATACACTTTACTATTGCAGCAAAATCATGATGAGTAACACGAATTTTAAAAGATACACCATTACTACTGCTTTACCTTATGCCAATGGTCCTGTACACATAGGTCATTTAGCTGGGGTTTATATTCCTGCCGACATTTATGCCCGTTACCTTCGTTCCAAAGGCGAAGAGGTGCTCTTGATTGGTGGGTCAGACGAACATGGGGTGCCGATTACCATTCGCGCTAAAAAAGAAGGCTTAACGCCACAACAAGTGGTAGACAAGTACCATGAAATCATTAAAAAATCTTTTGAAGAATTGAATATCTCCTTTGATATTTATTCAAGAACTTCTTCTCCCATGCATCATGAAACTTCGTCGGCTTTTTTTACGGAGATGAATGATAAAAATTTATTTATCGAACAGTTTACCGATCAGTTTTATGATGTTAAACACGATCAATTTTTAGCCGATAGGTATTTAAAAGGAACATGTCCTCATTGTGGTAACCCAAATGCTTATGGAGATCAGTGTGAAAACTGTGGCACCTCTTTGAATGGTACCGATTTAATTAATCCTGTGTCTGCTTTAAGTGGCGAGGTACCTGTTTTGAAACCTACCAAACATTGGTTTTTACCTTTAGATCAATACGAACCATTTTTAAGGAAATGGATTTTAGAAGACCATAAAGAATGGAAAGCCAATGTGTCGGGTCAATGTAAATCATGGCTTGATGCCGGACTTCACCCAAGGGCTGTTACCCGCGATTTAGATTGGGGCGTACCTGTACCACTCGATGAAGCCAAAGGAAAAGTATTGTATGTTTGGTTCGATGCACCTATTGGGTATATCTCTGCTACAAAGGAATTGTTCAAACAAAGAAATGATCCACAAGGGTGGGAAAAATATTGGAAAGAAGACGATACTAAGCTCGTTCATTTTATAGGAAAAGACAATATTGTTTTTCATTGCATCATTTTCCCGAGCATGTTGCATGCACACGGAGGATATGTATTGCCTGAGAATGTACCTGCCAACGAATTTTTAAATTTGGAAGGTAATAAAATCTCCACCTCAAGAAATTGGGCGGTTTGGTTACATGAATACCTCGAAGATTTTAAAGGTAAAGGCGATATTTTAAGGTATGTACTTTGTGCTACCGCACCAGAAACCAAAGACAATGACTTTACTTGGAAAGATTTTCAAGCCAGAAATAACAATGAATTGGTGGCGGTTTGGGGTAATTTCGTCAATAGGGCTTTGGTATTAACAGAAAAATATTACGATAATATTGTGCCTGCGGCTGGAGAATTAAATGCGGTAGACCAAGATGTATTGCAACAAATGGCAAGTTTTCCTTCAAAAATTGCCCAATCAATAGAGCAATACCGATTTAGAGAAGCCTTGAGTTTTTTAATGGATTTGGCACGATTAGGCAATAAATACCTTGCTGAAACAGAACCTTGGAAATTAATCAAGGTGGATGCTGAACGTGTGAAAACCATTATGAATATTGCCCTGCAAATTTCAGCCAATTTAGCCATCGTTGCAGAACCATTTATGCCCGAATCGGCGGCAAAATTAAATGCGATGCTTAATTTATCGGCTTCAAAATGGACAGAAGCGGGTCGTGCTGATTTAATGAAAGCAGGACATCCATTAAATAAAGCAACATTGTTGTTTGAAAAAATTGAAGATGAGGCGATTGCAGCCCAATTGCAAAAATTAGAGGATACCAAAAAACAAAACGAATTAGACACCAAAGTAATGACTCCTCTCAAACCAACCATCACTTTTGATGATTTTGGGAAAATGGATATTCGTGTCGGAACTATCATTGCAGCAGAAGCGGTTCCTAAAACCAAAAAATTATTGAAGCTTACAGTCGATACTGGCTTAGACCAAAGAACGGTGGTCAGTGGTATTGCCGAACATTATACTCCAGAAGCAGTTATCGGTCAACAAGTTTGTGTGCTGGTTAATTTGGCCCCACGAGACTTGAAAGGCATCAGCTCTCAAGGCATGATTTTGATGGCCGAAGACAAAGATGGCACACTTAAATTTGTATCACCTACACAAGCTGTTGCCAATGGGTCGGGGATAAGCTAGTTTCATGAATATTTATCAAGCATTTAGGCTAAACACATTTAAACAATATACTACTAAATTCACTGATTTAGGCCTCATTTCAACCATTCTTCTAAAGGAAAAGAGGTTTATGTTTCGTTGAATTTTATACTTAATTTCTTGAAAAATGAAGAATATGAATAAATTAATCACAAATTTGTGATTGAAGTCTAGCTCGCTCTCCTTTGGAGAGGGTTGGGGGAGGCTTTTTAAGCAAATTTATTTTAATATGTTTTACCCTTCAAGCATTATATTTCCTTTCAATAGTCATAGTTTTTAAATAACTTTGACAATTACGCTCAACTTATACCTCATGGAATTGAATAACCTTACAGCCATTTCTCCGATTGACGGAAGATATAGAAATCAAGTTAATGTTTTAGCGCCATTTTACGCAGAATTTGGTTTAATTAAATACCGCATACAAATTGAAATAGAGTACTTTATCGCACTTTGCGAATTGCCATTGCCTCAGTTAGCCGATTTTGACAAAACCTTGTACCCTGCTTTAAGAGCTTTGTACCAAAACTTTACAGAAGCGGATGCCCTTTGGATTAAAGACAAAGAAAAAATCACCAACCATGATGTAAAAGCGGTAGAATATTTTGTGAAACAAGGGTTTGACCAATTGGGGGTTGCTAAATACAAAGAGTTTATTCATTTTGGTTTAACTTCTCAAGATATCAACAATACGGCCATACCTTTATTGTTAAAAGATAGTATTGCGGAGGTAATTATTCCTAAAATTGAAGAAGTCATTGCCAATTTAGCCGCCAATGCTTTGGCATATAAAAATATTCCAATGTTGGCTAAAACACACGGACAACCGGCTTCTCCAACCCGTTTAGGGAAAGAGCTTATGGTGTTTGTTGAACGTTTACAAGTACAATTAAGCCAGTTGAAAAGCATTCCTTTTGGGGCCAAATTCGGTGGCGCTACCGGTAATTTTAATGCGCATTTTGTAGCCTATCCGGCCATCAACTGGGTGGGTTTTGCCAATCATTTGGTAAACGATATTTTGGGATTGCATAGAAGTCAATACACCACCCAAATTGAACATTATGATCATTTGGCGGCTTTATTTGATGCTTTCAAACGAATCAATACCATTCTAATTGACCTAGACAGGGATGTATGGCAATACATTTCAATGGGTTATTTTAAACAAAAAATCAAAGCTGGAGAAATTGGTTCTTCGGCCATGCCTCATAAAGTTAATCCAATTGACTTTGAAAATTCAGAAGGAAACTTAGGCATTGCCAATGCTATTTTTGAACATTTATCTGCCAAATTACCCATCTCTAGGTTACAACGTGACTTAACCGATTCAACGGTGTTGAGAAATGTCGGGGTACCAATGGCGCATACTTACATCGCTTTGTTGTCGTTGGTAAAAGGATTGAATAAATTAGAGCTTAACGAACAGGCCATCAATGCAGACTTAGAAGAAAATTGGGCCGTAGTAGCAGAAGGAATTCAAACGGTGTTAAGAAGAGAATTTTATCCTGAACCTTACGAAAGATTGAAAGATTTGACCCGTAAAAATGATAAAATTACTTCGGCTACCATCAAAGCATTTATTGAAGGCTTAGACGTGAGTGAAGCGATTAAAACAGAACTCAAAGCCATTACCCCTTATAGCTATACCGGAATTAATTTTTAGCTTGTTATATTTCATCACTGGTTGAGCATTAGCCATCAGTGATGAAATATCATGTTATTTGTTGGACATTGTATTTTAAAAAACATGACTAAATCAATAAAGATACTGCTATCGGGATTTGTATGTTTGGCTTTGTCCATTGCTTTGGTTTTATACCTTGATTTTTTACCCAGTACCCCCAATTATGCTTACCATACCAAAACGGTATCTAACAAAGTAAATGCGCAGCTTAAATATATCAAAAGCGAGGCCTCGAAGATTAAGCAAAAAATAAACGAATCGGAGTACATTAACTTTACTTATGTCGTTGAAAAATTTAAATATCCTTATTTTGTTTTTGAGGATGGCAAATTGCTTTTTTGGTCCGATAACAAAGTGTTTCCTAGTTACGCTAGCCTCAGTGGTATTTATAAATACAAATTTGTTACCATCAAAAATGATAAATTTTTAGTTTGCCGGTACCAATTTATTTCTAACAGGGGAAAATCGTACGAGGTGTTTTTTATGATTAACTTGTATACCAATTACGAGATTGAAAATGAGTACCTTAAGAGTAATTTGAACGAAGATTTTTTTGCCCATTACCAAGTACATTTAAGTGATTATGGTACAGAGGGCAAGTACAATGTATTTACCGAAACCGGAGAATATTTGTTTTCGATTGAATACGATGAAGATAAAAAAAATGACCAGTCACTTTGGTTAGCCGTTACCTTTATTTTAATGGTATCGGGCATTGGCCTAATCATTTTATTTATTTACAATAAGGTAATATCTTTACAAGTACAGGAAAAATTTGAACAATCATTTTTGTTGATTGTGGCTTCTGTCGTATTTATGCGTGGCATTATGTTGTATTTTAAAATGCCATTTTTCTTGGTCGATTGGGATATTTTTAATTCCAAATTTTATGCATCTTCTGTTGTTTCTCCTTCTGTTGGTGATTTGTTTATCAATCAGTTATGTGTATTTTTTGTGTTGTTGTATTTCTTTAATCATTATAAAAAAACCAACTATTCCTTTAAACTCGAACACCTCCATCAACGGATGAAATGGTTGGTCGCCACCATAATTATTGCCATTGCTATCGTGAGTTTGTATTTGGTGTTTGATGTCACCAAATCAATTTTTCAACATGCCAAAGAGGTACTCGATATTTCTAAAAACATAGAGTTTAACTTATTTAAATTTTTATTTATTCTCATTTTTATATTTTTATCCTTGTCCTATTTTGTAGTGAATCAAATTATTGGTCGTTTGTTTTTGAAAATCAACAAGCATTTTAAAGTTCAATTTTTTGTTGCCTTGCTTTTATTGATGATGATTTTGAGTAGCTTTTTAGGCAATAGTTTTGCCGCTTCAAGTATTTTATTGTCGGTGTTGGCGGTGAGCTATTTTGGCATCATCGTCTATTTTAAATTACCCAAAACCATTAAGTTTTTTAGGTACAAAACGTATTTGTATTTCTTTATTTCCGCTTTTGTGTGTGCCATTACGGGCGCTACGGCTGTGTATGAAGTCGATAGTTTAAGGTCAATCAATGACAAGGAGCGTTATAGCAATAGTTTGTTAATAGAAAACGACATTCAAGGAGAATATTTATTGAACGAAATTACAGAAAAAATCAACAAAGATGGTACTATTAAAAACTTGTTTACCAATCAGTTATCCAATAAAGCCTTGATTGAACAAAAAGTAAGAAGGGTGTATTTGAATAATTATTTTGATAAGTATGAAATTGAAATCAAATTATTTAATGTGCTTGGAATTAGGTTGATGCATTCAAGTAGTGAACATTACCACCAAGCAAAATCAAAATACAATAAGCCCGCTTATAAAACCCAATATGATAATTTATTCTACATCAATGAATCTAGTAAAAATGCCTCTAGTAAATATGTGAGT
>JBIKPL010000102.1:0-8712 GCA_044357485.1 Cytophagales bacterium | reverse complement strand
CAAAAGCAAGCAATTGATTTACAGCCTCCATCACAATGCGACACATAGAGCCATAAGTAACAATGGTCACATCAAACCCTTCATTAATTACCTCAGGAATCCCTAAAGGAACGGTAAATTGCCCCACATTCGTTGGTATTTTCTCTTTTAACCTATACCCATTTAAACACTCAATAATCAGCGCCGTATCGTCAGAGCGAAGCATCGTATTATACATTCCTGCGGCTTGTGTCATATTACGAGGCACAAGTACATAAATTCCTCTAATAGCCCCCAATATCATACTAATTGGCGAACCAGAATGCCAAACACCTTCAAGTCTATGGCCACGGGTACGAATAATCAAGGGTGCTTTTTGCCCGCCTTTTGTTCGGTATTGTAAAGTAGCCAAGTCGTCAGACATAATCTGAATGGCATAAAGCAAATAATCGAGGTATTGAATTTCGGCAATTGGTCTTAAACCTCTTAAGGCAGTCCCTATTCCTTGCCCTATAATAGTTGTTTCACGAATACCGGTATCAGTAACACGCAACACCCCATATTTTTCTTGCAGTCCCTGAAAAGCCTGGTTTACATCTCCGATATTCCCTACATCTTCCCCAAACGCCATCACCCGCGGATCTTGTTCAATCGCTTTATCAAAACAAGCCCCCAATACTTCTCTGCCATCCACTTCTGGCGCATGGTCATCAAACTGTGGCGCAACAATTGGCACTTTCAGTGCCGACTCATCCGATTCGCTGTATAAATGAGAACTATAAAGTTCTTTACATTCATCTTGAATTTTATTAATCCAATTCAACATCGCTGTTTTTGCAGGATGTTGTACCGTTCGCACTTCTCGTAAGGCTTTGCGCATCGCACGCAAAGAGTCCATCCTAATTGGATTCAATGTTTTTTCAAGCCCTTCTTTAAGCGCCTGTATGTTAACATTTTGCAAAGCATCTGCTGCTTCTTTTAAAATAGCTACCGCTTCAAGGTGCGGTTCATCTACCCAAGATCTAAAATCAGCCCAAGCCTCATTTTTGGCTTTAATTACATTTTCTTTGGTGGCATCATCAATGGCATTCAGTTCTTCATTAGAAGCAAAACCTTGCTCAATGATCCATTCACGCATTTTTTTGATACAATCATATTCTTTTTCCCAATCTAATCTTTGGGTTGATTTATAACGTTCGTGCGATCCAGAAGAAGAGTGGCCTAAGGGTTGTGTAATTTCAGAAACATGCATCACAATAGGCACATGTTCTTCACGACAAAGTTTTACACTTTGTTGATATACCCTACACAACTCAGAATAATCCCAACCATTCACCTTATATAATTCACAGCCAGTTTCATAACTGGTTCGCTTAAACCCTTCGAGCATCTCGGAGATATCTCCTTTAGTGGTTTGGTATTCTTGCGGCACAGATATGCCGTAACCATCATCCCAAACAGAAATAATCATAGGAATTTGCAACACGCCAGCGGCATTCACTGCTTCAAAAAACACCCCTTCTGCTGTCGAAGCATTGCCAATGGTACCAAAAGCAACTTCATTACCCCGATGAGAAAAATTAGTAAACTGATGTAAATCAGTATTTTGTCTATACAATTTTGACGCATAGGCCAAGCCAACTAAACGTGGCATTTGAGCGCCCGTACAAGAAATATCGGCGGTAGTACTTTTTAATTCTGTTAGGTTTTTAAATTTTCCTTTTTCATCTAATATTCGAGAAGCAAAATGCACATTCATCAATCGACCACCAGAAGAAGGCTCATGGGCAAGATCTGCGTGGGCATACAATTGTGCAAAAAATTGCTGTAAGGTTAACTCCCCAATGGCAAACATAAAGGTTTGGTCACGGTAATAACCCGACCTAAAGTCGCCTTTTTGAAAAACCTTGGCCATGGCAATTTGAGGAATCTCTTTTCCATCTCCAAAAATTCCAAATTTGGCTTTGCCCATAAACACCTCTTTTCGACCGACAATACTCGCATGACGGCTTTCGCAGGCAATTCTGAAGTCATTGAGAACTTCTTCTTTATTGAAGGTCATGGTCGAATTTGAGGTTGCAGTTTCCAATGGTCTTAGTGTTTAGTAATGTTACAGACTTCAAAAATAAACAATTAAGTGAAGATTATGGAAAGTTTATTTTCTATTTTTACAATTGCTATATACTTGCTTCAAGCTGTGAAAGTTGTGAAAAAAAATACCTAAAAAAAGTACAGCTTCTCGCACCCATTATGCTGGAATGAAAGCGTTCATTAATTCATTTTCTAAAGCACAATTTCACGCTTCCACTTTGAAGAGGCTCTCAAACAATTGTTAGTGCAGTTTAATTTTCAAAACCTGCTTTTCAGTTTCTATTGCGCCTAAACTTTTTTTAAAATGAATCAACCCTTCATTTCGCTCTCCTAAATAAGTAGAAATACCTAAATCCAAAATACCAAACCCACTATTTTGTGCATATTGATACATGCCTTCATACAATAAAACCATAGGAGCATCGACAGTATTAGACGCTGCATCGGCACTATAAAAATTATACAACACCCCTTTACCAAGACTTACACATACAGAAACCGCGACCAAAACGGCGTCTTTTTTTACACCAAAAATAGTATAATATTTCTCCAAATTCGCAAACATTCGTTCAAATTCAGCTAAAGTACTGGTCATTGGATAACCTTTTCTGATTCTTGCCGAGGTAATAAACTGATGAATTTCACTTATATCAGGATTCTGTACTACTTCAACAACAAAACCCATTTTCTTGAGTTTATTCAATCGCCATCGCTTACTGGCATGTAGCTGGGCTGTAAATTCTTTTGGTGTGATGGATATATGGTAATTAAGTTCTGTATAGGAAACATTAAATTGGCTAAAAACTTGAAAATAAGGAGCCCCCAAAAAATAAGTACCATAATTAGGACACAATTTAATTTCAATTTTGGTGATTTTTAAAGCAAGCAATGCCTTTTGTATTGCCTGAAAAAAAGGGTAAAAATCAAGTGTAGCCAATCCATCGAGCCCTCCAAAAGTGGCCCTCAGAGGACTTATCCATTCACCAAATTCATTTTCTTGTAAAACAAAAAGTGCATCCGCAACGCCTGAACTTTGATTGAACCAATAAAAAACATGGGTAGCAACATGCCATTGTTTATGATACTGTTGGGTGTTAAACAACCAAGGCTCAAAACTTAACTTAGGTAACGTTGAAGGATTAATAAGCAGATGATATGTGTCTTGAGGAAAAATCAATGGGTTTAAGAAATATTTAGACGAATGAATGCATTGCTAATCGCAATATACAAAAACGGATTTGTTAGCAAACAATTGGATCTAGGAATTAGCAATCGCTAATGAATAAATACCACAAAAAAATACCTAGTCCATCAATTGAACTAGGCATTTATTTATTTTTTAAAGAAAAAATTAAACTTAGGCTTACTGATAATTAGTACCACCGCAGCAATTAAAAGTACCGCGGCAATGACAGTATGGCTCGTAACAATCTCCTTTCCGACCCACAAACCCAACATTACTGCGATAACAGGATTTACGTAGGCGTGAGTCGATGCGGCCGTTGCGGATGTATGTTTAATCAAATACCCATACGCAGTAAAGCCAATCACCGATCCAAAAAACACCAAATACATAAAAGCAGAGAAAGAAGTGGCGGAAATTAAATTCAAATCAAAATGAGCCCATTCGCCAATCAAAGAGGCCACAACGAACATCAAAGCCGAAGCAATTAGCATTTGAATGCCTGTATTCATAAAGGGAGATTTAGGCAATGGCAATTGCATTGCATAAATTGAACCTATTGCCCAACTAATAGAAGACAAGACGATGGCGGCAATTCCCAGCGGATTTATCCCTTTCAGTTGTGCTAAATTGGCAGGACCAATTAAGGTCACGATGCCCATTAAACCCAAGGCTACTCCCACCCAAATAACGGCTGTAGGTTTGTGCTGTTTACTTTTTAACCAAAGCAATAAAACTACCCAAACCGGTTCTATGGTTATGATTAAAGCCGTAATATTAGAGGGTATAAATTGTGCTGCCCAAATTACACCCGCATTACCCGTCACCAATAACAAGATGCCGACCTTTCCTGCATTTTTAAATTCCGCTTTGGTAGGCATCGCTGCTTTGGAAAGCTTAGCGATAGTCAATAAAATTATCCCTGCTACGAGAAACCTAAAGGAGGACAATAAAAAGGGCGAAATTGAAGCTACCGCAAAACGGACTGCCAAATAAGTAGATCCCCAGATAAGATAAACAGAAGCAAATGACAACAATAAAAGTACGCGTTGACGATACTGTCGGGTGTTGTTGAAGGAATTGATGGACGTGATGGTCATAAATATAAATGATTAAAGGTGACACACTGGGCTAAATGAAAAAAGCCCAGAACTTTTAGGTTCTGGGCTTTTAAGCATTGAATTAATATAAACTATCATTCACCTATAGGCACAGAACTATGGAGACGCTTTGGCGCGACTACTAGGTTCCATGCATGCAGACAAATTGAAATAAGTGCTTTCATCATTGATTTTTTTTACTGCTGTAAATGTAGCACAAATTGGTTGACTAAAACAACTAATCTCAAAACAAACTTCAAAAAACGCTATACCATCAAGAAATACACAAAACTAAATAACTAAAAATCAAAACCTTAACAATATTATTACTGAAAAAATAAAATGACAATCTTTAAAAAACCACAAAAACAACTTAATTGGATTTGATTATTTTTTCGTATTTACTGGCTTTTGTAGGATCCACCGTTCTTAAAATATCATACGCTTTTTGTTTTTCTTCTGCAGTACCTTCACTAAAAATACCTATCAACTCATTTTCTTTGGCATTAAAAAAGGCCCGGATTAAAATGGTAGCTGGTTTTAAATCGTTTACTTTTTTAATTTTAGCCAAAGCCTCTAATATCTTCGCCCTTGCCGCGATTGGGTCTTTTTCAAAGTCATCTAAAGCCAAACGATGGTAAGTATAAGAAGCTTCCCTAATCGGTTGCATTTGTGCGTTGTTTAGGTTTTCAGATAACCAATACTTATTTTGTTGTCCTTGAAAAGCCTGCCAACCTGACTCAGACGCTTGTTGGGCACCATTCACGATTTTTTGAGCTTTTTCAAAGTAAGGATTCCCTCCTAGCTTAGAAAAGCTATCATAATCGACACCTAAAAAAATATAGGCATAATAGGCACACAAAGCAGTAAGATTATCGGTATAACTATTGTCGTTATACAGCATTTGTTGCCCAGGTTGGTAAGTAAAATCAAAATTTTGATCTATAAAATTAAGTAATAATGATTCGTACCCCGTACCAAAAACAGGCCTTGAACACTGTATTTGCGCATTGGCTTTATAGGAATATTGCACTGGCGATTCAGTGATATTGACCATAATATTGCAAATGATTTTTTCATTTTCACGAAACCGATCATTCGTCCATTTATTGCTGGTAGAATTGATAAACTGCATAATGGCATTTTGCATTTCGGCAACATACGCTTTGTCTAAAGAAGAACCCGTGGCAGTACTTTTCAATTGTTCTGTACTAATCACCACCGTGCATTTCAGCTCTTGCGCAAAAGTGATACACGAATAAGCCACCATAAAAATGCATAGGAAGTGAAATTTTAAATTTTTCATAGCTTATCAGTATTTGAAATCACGTATTGAATAATGTCAGTGGCCAGCGTTTTTTTAGAAGCTAACGGAAAAGTAGTACTTGTATTATTTTTACTAAAAATTGTTACCTTATTGGTATCATGACCAAAACCTGCACCCAGGTCATTCAACGAGTTTAAAACCATAAAATCTAAGTTTTTACGGCTCATTTTAGCTTTTGCATTGGCCTCTTCATTATTCGTTTCTAAAGCAAATCCAACCAAAACCTGATGAGCTTGTTTTTTAAGTCCTAACTCATAAGCAATGTCTTTGGTTTTGACCAGTGCTAACGTGAGTGTATCTTCATTTTTCTTAATTTTGTCGACTTCTTTTTTAAGAGGGGTATAATCGGCTACCGCAGCAGCGAAAATCACCACTGATGCCGAAGAAAAATGGGTTGACATTGCCACAAACATTTCCTCTGCAGAAAGCACATCAATTACCTGTATGCGATTATCATAAATATGACGTTGGGTCGGCCCAGCAACAAGAATTACCGATGCGCCTCTTTTAGCCAAGGCCTCGGCCAAAGCATAGCCCATTTTACCGGTAGAGTGATTGCTAATATAACGTACAGGGTCTATCGCTTCTTGGGTTGGACCAGCACTCACCAAAGCGGTGAAGCCTTTTAAACTTTGAGCATCGGCCCAAAACTGCTGTAAGTAAACGACAATATCTTCCGGTTCGGCCATTCTTCCTTGCCCAATTAAACCACTTGCCAAAGCACCAAAAGTTGATTCAATGATATGGTTACCGTACGATTGTAGTTGTTGAATATTTTGGATAAAAGTGGGATGCTGATACATGTCCATATCCATAGCAGGCGCAATAAATACGGGGCATTTGGCGGAAAGGTAAGTAGCTAAAAGTAAATGATCGCATTCGCCCGAGGTCATTTTGGCAATGGTATTGGCGGTAGCGGGAGCAATTAAAAAAACATCGGCCCAAAGACCAAGATCCACATGGCTATTCCAAACACCTGATTCAGCATCAGCAAAATGCATCAAAACAGGTTTTTCGCTAAGGGTTGCTAAGGTTAAAGGCGTAATAAAAGTAGCGGCAGCGTCAGTTAAAATTACCTGAACTTCTGCCCCTACCTTTTTGAGCTCACGAATAAGTATGGCTGATTTATAGGCAGCAATACTACCAGTAATACCCAGTAATATTTTTTTACCCTTCAACATGCTAATTTGTCAAATTTTAGGAGAATGCCACTTTGTTTAGTTAACTTAAACAAAGTGACAAATAATATTATTGAGCGTTTTCTTCAGGAATTCTGAAAGTCAATTTACCATCTAAAAATTCTTCTAAAGCTAAAGCTGATGGCTTAGGCATTCTTTCATAATATTTAGAGATTTCAATTTGCTCACGATTTTCGAAAATTTCTTCCAAATTATCTACTGTAGAAGCAAATTCAGCAAGTTTACCACTTAGCTCTTCCTTTACTTTAACCGCAATTTGACGTGCTCTTCTTGAAGTTACCAGAACGGATTCGTAAATATTTCCAGTTGGTTCAACAATTTTATTGATGTCACGAGTGATAATCGATGGTTGTGCCATGTATATATTGAATTAAGATTTGTTTTTAATTTTTTCGATATGTTTCAAACAATCAGCATAAATGGTTTCTGATTGTTTGAGGAATTTTGAGTTTGGATATTTATCCACGATGTTTAAATAAAACTCTACGGCTTGTTCAAATCTAGCCAATTTTTTCTTTTCTATACTAATCAAAGACAATTGATATTGTGCCTCTAATTTATAATACGCAAATTCTTCGTTGTGAACAGATTCGGAAAAATCTTTTTTAAAGATGTCAAATGAAATCACTGCTGCTTTGTAATCACTTACTTTATAGTACAATTTACATTGTTCATAGGCCTTTTTTTCTAATTTAGACCTCAATTCATCCACAATTTTATTACACTCTTCCGCAAATTTTGAATATGGGTATTTGGTAAAGAAAACTTGAATTTCATCAAGGGCTTTATAGGTATTGGTTTGGTCTAAGCTGTAAATAGGTGAATCTAAATACAAAGATTTCACATTCATAAACATCGCCTCTTCCACATATTCGCTTCGAGGAAAGGTTTCCGTAAACCTGTTGAAATAATATGAACTCAATACATATTGTTTCTGATTAAATTGACAATACGAATAGTATAGTTGCGTTTTTTCTGCCTCAGCAGTACCTTTTATCAAAGGAATCAAATCTTCCAACAATACGCCTGCCCTGTAATAATCTTTGTTATTATAATACTCAATTGCACCATTATAACGTTCTTGAACACTGCCTTTTTTTTGCAATCTCGAAAACTTGCTACATGATGTAAAAACAAGTAATAATAAGAGGGTAATATATGTAAATATTCTTCTAGGCATAATTTATAAGACGTCAAAAATACACTATTATTTTATCAATCACAAATTATTAATTTCAGCCATTAATAATGTCATCAGGGATTTAATCGGGTCTCATGATTTTTCTGGGGACTAAGAAATTTATGACGTTAACTGAATATGATTTATGGAGCGTTTTGTAAAAGTAGCTATACTAGAATTTGTATGATAACTTAAGAATCATAGTATCTAAAAAAAATAGGTGCTAGATGATTTGTTGTGGGTAGGGTTGATTGATATTAAATAAATAAATTAGGGCGTTTCCCTTCGGGTCGCGTAATCGGCACTCGTCCCGATTTTTTCGGGATGCTCAAACAAAGCCTCTCCCGCTAACGCAAAGCAAATTACACCATACCTTTTGGCTATAATTAAAATGCTATATGGATTGCACAAAAAAAACACCCACAATTTTCTATATCAACTAGAAAACTGTGGGTATTTTTATCAATAATTGATAAAAACTAATTCACCATTACTTTTACGGTTTCTGTGGTATTGTTTGACAAAACTTCTACCAAATACATCCCTGCTTGATGCACAGGAATGCTATTTGAAGTGCCTTTGTAAATTTCATTTCCCATTAAATCAACTACCCTAAGCATGTCAAAATTACCTTTCACTACAATGTTTTGGGC
>JBIKPL010000406.1:0-3157 GCA_044357485.1 Cytophagales bacterium | reverse complement strand
ACCAAATATTGCCCAAGGGAGCGCACTTGTTTTGATTGACTTGCCCGAATATTCAGCCGCATATTTTGCCAACATTTCCACATTCATTGGTTCATTCATCCCAATGTCAATTCTTCCCAAAGGAATGCTTTCGTCTAAAGCCGCTAAGGCCAAATACTTGGCCACATCATCCGACAAAATACAAGTCCATTTAACCTTGGTGGTACCCAACACTTTGAGGTTTCCCTTTTTTAAACCGCTTGCATAGAAGTCCTGCTTTGCGGTTTGGTCAAGAAAAGCACCAGGTCTTAATGCTACATAAGGCACCCCTTTTTGATCCATATAATCTTCTATCAGTTTCTTTTGCCAAAAGTGTGGCACCGTTTCGGCCTGATGCACATTAAGCACACTGGTAAAAACAAAACGTTTAGTGTTTGCTTGTTTCAGCGCATCAACTAAATTTTTGTTTCCTTGGTCATCCACATTTTTTAGGTTATCGCCTTTCTTACGGTTTGAATACCCAATGGCTGTGGAGATTACAGCATCTATATTATGTAACGCAGGTAAAAGCGTTTCCGGTTTTGACAAATCGCCTCTGATAATCTGAACACCTTTTGCGGCTAAGGCTTTGGTGTCAGAGCCTTCACGAACCAAAGCAGCAACCTTAGCACCGCGACTTAATAAATGATTAATTACCTTACTGCCAAGATAACCTGTACCTCCCACTACTAATATGTTCATATTGCTATTAATTTTATTGGTGAATATTATATGCTGCCCCTAGATTAGTGCATCGGAACTTCAAACAGCATAATTTCTGATTTTTGCAAAGTCTTGATGGTCAGTTTTTCCAAATCTTCCAAACCAATTTCATCTTTTTCCCTTAAACAATATCCTTCTACCTCTATTTCACCGGCAATTACTTTGATAAAGACGCCGTTATTTTTGTCATTAAGGTGATAAACGGTGTCAGTGTTTTCATTCAAAATGCCATAGCTCATCAATGAATCGTTTGCAATTTTCAGTGATTGGTTTCGGCCATCGGGCGAAAGCACCTCGCAAAGTTTCCCTTCATAGTCACTGGCCAACAGTTCTCGCTTTTGATAGTTTGGCTCAATGCCTTTTTCTTTAGGATGCAGAAACATCTGAAACCCTCTGAAAGGCATATCTTGGGAGTAATTATATTCTTCATGGAAAATACCCGTTCCGGAACTAATTAACTGTACGGCTTTGGCGGTCGATACGCCTTTATTGCCATGGTTATCTTCATGATGAACGGAACCTTCCAGGATCAAACTGACTACTTCCATATCGCGATGTGGATGCATGCCAAAACCCTTTGAACCACCCTGCATTAAAGCATCGTCAAGATTATAAAGTATGCCAAAGTGGTGTCTTTTGGCTTGCACAAAATCGGGTCGGAAGCTGAAATGAATTTCAATAAAGCCCATATTCTTATACAGACGTTCTTCCCGTGGATATTCAGTTACTTTCATAGGGTAAGTGCATCATTTTTATTAAGATTCGGAAGTCCAAATGGAATTAACCCAATAGCTATAAACCAAATAATAGGACCACTGATGGTTGGTATATTAGCCTCAATAATACCAGATGTTACCAAAGAGAAGGTAAATGACAAGTCACAAATACCAATGGCAATCAATGCAATAAAATACGCCATCCATGATCCTCGTTTGTAGATGACCCACGCTAGCATAAGCCCTAAAACACCGAAAGCACCAACATCCATACAAAAATTTAACAATAAATGTTTTTGAAGATTGGCTGTCATTGCATCATTTGTAACCTGTATTAAATTGCGAGGTGCGTTGCTTCCGCCTGCAACCATCTCCCACATTCCACCAATATCCATAGTGAAATAACGGTGAATACCCTCATAGCCTACCCATACATGTAAGATTCCCCATAAGGCTAAAAATAAGGCACCTGCTTTTGCCATTTTCCCAACCCTTGGTTGGCCATTGATTTGATTTTGGCTATTGCCCATTTTTGTACCTTTTATATGAATAATTGATACAAAATAGCGCAAGTAAAATGGACTTTCTTTTTACCTATGTTAAAAAATTAAGGCTTAGCCCTTATTCTACTCAAGGTAACTTGTGAAATGCCAAGGTAACTTGAGATGTCGCCCAAGCTTATGCGCTGCAATAAATGGTGGTTTTCTTTTACAAACGCTTTATAAAGTTCTGTGGCGTCAGCGTCAAACATTTCTTTGATACGTTTTAAATTGATTATAGCAGCCATACCAAAAATTTTACGAATGATGGTCTCCAAGCAATGGTGCCTCGCACATAATTCCTCAATATCATTGTAGGAAAATTGTATGGTCTCCGTTGTTTCTAATGCGATGGTGGTGAATACAGCAGGAGCTTGTTGAATAAAACTATCGAGAACAGTAAACACATTGTTTTCTGAAAAAAAACGGATAATAAATTTCCGGTCTTTGTGGATGTAATAGTGTTTTACCAATCCTTTATTTATAAAAAACAGGTTTCGGCAAATTTGACCTTCCTTGTTTATGGGCTGGCCTTTCTTAAAAGTTGTAGATTTGAAACGGCTCGACAAATCTTCAATGGCCTCATCCGTAAGTGGTGAAATATTATTGCAGTAGTGTATAAAAGCATCCATTTATCAATCTTAAAATTGCTGAGGGTATTCCATTCCTAAAATTTTGGTAGTCTTTTGGCTTGCCTATAACGATTTGAATCGCCAACTTCTTGTCGATTTCAAAGCACTAGACAGCCACATTTGCCAAACGCCTACAGAGGCAAACCTTTACAAGTTTGCTTCGGCGGCAAATTGCTACCATAGTGCAATATCTAAAATTAATATGGCTATGGCAACAAAAGCACAACTCCTCCAAATCTAATGCTCGCTATTCTGTTGGTTCACGGCCAATGTCGGTATAATTGTCTGAATTAAGATTTTTAGGATTAGATGATTTTAGGATTATTTTCCAAATCCTTTCATTTATGGCACATACACCGCAAAAGCTCAAGACTTGCGCCAGGCAAATTGCAGACTTAATCGATTAGGGCACACCAAAGCAAAAATATTTCTTCCTCAATTCTTACACCTCAATTAATTCCTTGGTACACGTCACCACTGCGTTCAGACGTGCACCAACATTCGCGATATACCAGCGGGAAATCTACAG
>JBIKPL010000405.1:0-3159 GCA_044357485.1 Cytophagales bacterium | reverse complement strand
GTAAAATTGGTAAAATAGATACCTGATTTACTATAGGCGAAGTCCCTGTTCCAGCAACAGTTCCTGCCAATACATAATAAAAGAATGGGTTTTGTCTGTTGTAAACATTATATATACTAAACTCCAATTCCTTACTTACCTTCTTTCCTTTCATTTTATAATTAACACCTGCGTCCAAACGATGATAAGCTGGCATTCTGAAATTATTCATTGAAGAATAATCATAAGAAAATGCATTGTATGAATTAAAAAAAGTTGAGTTTGCAATGGTGACCGGGTTTCCTGTCATATAGACCCAACTTGCCGTTAAAGCAATTTTTTCTGTTAGTTGATAAATGGCAACAATATTAAAACTATTTCTTCTGTCGTAATTATTATAAAATGGTTTTCCAAAATTCAATTCATTGTATTGAGATAAACTCCATGACAAAGTATATCCTACCCAACCTTGTAATTTTCCGCTTTTTTTCTGAACCAATAGTTCTGCTCCATAAGCCCAGGAAGTTCCTGAAGTGACATTGTTTTCCCAAGACAAATCGGAATTACTAATAACATTTGGATTAGTAGCTTGCATAAAACTAGTTCCTTCTTTAAATGACAAATCATTCAAAGTTCTTTTATAATACCCTTCCAATGCTATGTTCAACTTTTGTCCTGGTAAATCTTTTACTAATCCAAAAGTAATTTGATCAGCCACTTTAAATGGCACCTTGTCTGTTGCTGGAACCCATAAATCTGTTGGGAGACCAATGCCTCTGGTAGTTAGCAAATGCATGTATTGGTGCATTTGAGTGTAAGAAGATTTAAGCGCCCAATTCTTAATAAAATTATATGCTAAAGAAATCCTTGGTTCAGGATTAATATATGTTGTATTTTGATAGTTATACATATTTATTCTTCCGCCAATTCTTCCGCCAATCTTTTTTGTGAGTTTAAATTCGTTCTCTAAATAAACTGCACTTTCAAAAACAGAATATTTTTTAACGGTTCTTTCTAATTCAGAGACCTCTTGATTTTTTGCAACTATAGCATCAGGGATGAAAGTTTTGTGTGTGGTAATTGCTCCAAACTTAACCGTGTTGCTCGAATTAAAATAATAAGTGAAATCATTTTTCAAACCAATATCTTCAATATTGGTTTTGTATTGTAAATTATAAGAGTCCTGTGCTATTATTTCCTTTATACCTGTAGTTAAATTGTATTTACTATAGATAAGAGATGCATTCCAAAATAATTTATTAGTAATGATGTGATTTATCCTTAAAGAAGAACCGAGGTTATTCCAATTTACATTGTCATAATACTTTTTTGCATATGATCTTTCATCTGTTAGATCAAAATGATCTCCACTATACATTGCACTGAAATACAATTTTGTTTTGGGAGTAAGTTCGGCTGATAACTTTGTATTGAAATCGTAAAAATTATAACTTCCATATCTATCTTTTGGCATAAATGGTTTCGCAAATAATTGAGCAGAGGAAGCTCTACCCGAAACCATTAATGAAACTTTATCTTTAACCAATGGGATTTCTAACAATGCCTTTGAAGACGCCAAACCCAAACTAATATCGCCACTGAATTTATTTTTATTTCCTTCTTTTAAATCCATATTTACAACTGATGCTAAGCGACCTCCATATTGAGATGAATAACCCCCCTTAGTAATTTCAAAATTTTTAAGTGCATCTGAATTAACAACTGAAAATATTCCGAATAAATGAAAAGGATTATAAACGGGTGCATCATCAATTAACACCAAATTTTGGTCAGAAGCCGAACCACGCACAAACAATCCTGGAGTCGCTTCTCCAGCACTTTGAACACCCGGCAACATTTGTGCAATTTTAAGCGGATCACTTTCCCCTAATATGGACGGGGTAGCCTGAATTTGTTTTATAGGAATGTTCATCGTGCTCATTTGAACATTTTCACTTTCTTTCTTAAACCCTTTTCTAGATATTTTTATTGTGTCTATCCCTTGAATATTAGGAATTAGTAAAATTTGTAAATATTGGTCACTTCTTAAAATGAATTTTTGTTCAAAAGATTTATATCCGAAGAAAGAAATTATTAAATCACAAGCTCCAGAATCTACAGATAAAGAAAAGAAACCCATAGAATTTGTAGATGCATCTTGAAAATTAACAGAATTAAGAACTAAACAGCCAATAATAGGTTCCTTACTGGCACTATCCAAAACCAATCCACTAACAGTATATTTTTTAGCCTGTAAATTTGAAGTTGATAAAAGAAAAAATACAATAGAAAACGACAGTAAAAAAAATAACTTTGAGAATGAGCTCAGACTTTTGCCTGAGCTCATTTCAAAAAACAACTTAGGGCCTCTATCTATCATTATTTTATTTGCAAACTGTTGCGTTATTGACCATTCTTTTTAGATGAACGACTATTATAGAGTCAGTATTTTTATAGGAACTGGATTCGCTTGAATTATTCCAAATTTCTCGAGCAGGCGCTTGATACGTCGTATTCGTTACTTCTTTACCAACACAGGTTCTGCATTCTGAAGAAACTTCAACTGACATTTGGAATGTTCCTGTTGATGGGATTGACATGTGAAATTTACCATCATTGCCTTTGGAAATAACCAAGCTATTTGTATAAGTGTAACCTACAGAACCACCACTCACATTTGCCATAATGTCAATCCTTATTCCTGCTTTCGCGGGATTTTGAGCACCATAAGTAACATTGTTGGTGTTTGCGTCAATGATTGCATGCTATGCATTTGTCGTCGTTATCGCATGTGGAGGTGTGCCACAATAATATCCAGTCACTGAGTTATCGTACACAAATTGAAGAATGACATCTTTTGCGGGGGGTACTTCTTGAGTACAAGCACTAAATGTGACAGAAACAACTGCACAACATAGTAAAAGGAAAATGAATTTGAATTTCATAATAAAGTAAGTTTAAGAATAAAGTTAAGTATCATTTAGGCCCGTACGAATATAATTATTTATGAGGGTGCAGCGACTGTAAATCGTCAGCAGGAAAAGTAATTAAAATCAATTTTGAGAGCAAGCCTACTAAGCGAGGACTAGCCTTTAATGTTTATCCAATTTCAAGCAGAAAATTGCTTCGAGAGCGAAAGGCCATCAAATTTCGAAATCGATGGGCAAGAGCATCTAAACA
>JBIKPL010000404.1:0-3161 GCA_044357485.1 Cytophagales bacterium | reverse complement strand
TATCGTATGAAAAGTAAGTTTTTAAAAAAAGTTCAAATAAAACAAAGACTATTACCACGCTGATCCCTCCCGCGAGCCACAAAAGAACTCCCAGGAAGTAACGTCGCCAACAGAACCAGACCTTATCGTTGCATAGCCAGGTCATATCCTGTAAAAAGTTGAATAAAAACTAATTAAGTAATGATTAGATGACAAGTAGGAAAAAAAACAAAGGAAACGTGAACAGGATGAAGGCGTACCGGTAACAGTATCCCAGCCGACTCCAAGTGGCAGTCCGAACCAAAGCAGGATGGGGCGAACCTGTATGAGCAGGATTATGGGGCAAAACCTATGTCTAAAATAAGTTAATTCAATTATAAATTATAAATAATTGAATTACAACAAAATAACCTCAACAAGAGGAGAAAAGCAAGGCGCCAAAGCCAGCAAAAAAAACGATTTAAAATGGCACCTGAAAAGGCTGCCGAGCTCCCAGTTTATGCAGAGCATGGGTCATGAGTCGATGAAGGGGCTGATGTTGCAGATTGCAACGGTAGTCATAAATTCAAGAATTGCTGGCTTCAAATGAGAGCTCAAAGAGTAAATTAGGGGTACATGGACACGAATTGGTAAATTGTCATAATCCGCCATGTTAAGTGCTGATTGGTGCGGTGGATAATTTAATTTGCTTAGTAAAATATATGATGTTGAATACATGATAGAATAAGTGTTGAATAATGATATAATGTTGAATACATGCATAAAATGGAGCCCGACTATAGTAATTTCTTTGAATTCGTTGTTTAATATAAATAAAAATTATACGTTTTCATAGTGTTTATCATTACCGATCCGTTTAACCATGAAAGGTGGTTGATTTTCATGGTTCGTTCCCTGTATTTGACAGTTTTTTTACTATTTTACTCTAAAGACTCTTTTACTCCTTCAGCTTTTTCGCTTTTTCTGTTGTATACGTTTGTCGTATATCGTAACTATAAATTAAAACTTGGCCCTTCTAATACTATAGTCCAATGAAACCTGTTCCATATGTGGTAACTCTATTTACTGTATAGAACGAGTAGAAATATAGAACTTAAAAAGTACCTTGGGGTTAACATTTTAATTGCATATTAATTATTAGCATCCTCGCGAGATATAGGTCGAGCGGAGTTGATCAAATTACCCCGAATCTTCTCACAATAGTGTTGATGATTGAGAAACTGATACAAAATTTCTTTTAATATGACTTCCCGCATTGTTTTATATTTTTAGGTCGGCTACTGACCATCGGGTACAAAAAATTTGAAATGATTTGCTGCCCTTATTTAAACTTTGATCTGAGCAATCTTATCTAAAAAATTGACAAAATTTTATAAAATTGAATTTTATTTTAAAATAATAAAGGTTAACAAAAAGAATTACAATATCAAATCAGTTCTGTACAGTAGAAGCAACACTTTAATTTTTTATCTCTTTTAAACTCATTTCTTCCGCCATCTTCTTTTTTAATAATAAATAAACACGGCTAAAGTATTCATCATTGTTTCTTTGCACGGCAATTTTATTGCATAAACACAGCTAGATATTCCATCATTGTTGTCGAACACGGCTAAAGAATCCATCATTTCAAACCATTAATGGAGCTCTAGAGAAAATATCGAAATTTAATGAAAAAAATCTAGTTTATGACTGATATTCGACAACGTTTCATCATTAAGACTAATTTTTCAGGGTGATTTATTTACATTGTATTTAATTTTGTTAATTTTTAATTTAATTAGGTTTACATGCTAAATCTGACATTGAAGTCCGAAATTTTATTTGTGTTTCCAGGTTTCTTTTTCAAAGTCCGACCGCCCTAATTACGAAGGTCATTTATTATGCAACTTGATAACGAGCATATTTTGGACTCTTCTGCTGTCAAAACGTTATCGCCGAAACTGATGCATTTGGTTAGGGTTCCGTTTGACTCTCTCATATGAATAATACTATTTTGAATAATTTCCGAATATCGAACAATACAGGTGTAAAATTTTATCTTAGGTTACTTAAAAAGAATAATTAAAGATATTTAAAAAACATCACGCATATAAATTCATATTAATTAAGAATGTATTTATCGAATGGAAAGTGAAACCAAACAAAAATGGTAGCTTGATTTTTGCTTAGATATGAAATCAATTTCGAGCGGGAAAAACCAGGAGCCTAAAAAAATTTCGTAACGTGTATTTTTGTTTGAGTTTAATCTCATATTATTTGTTTGTTTGTATTTAGAACCATTAAAAAAAAATCATACGACAGTGGACTTTGGATTTGTCAAAATAAGGTTTTTTTTTTCATTTTCGAAATCTTATGTATTTGTAACTCATACTTAGGATTGTTGTAAAGTGAATGCTGCGCGACTTGACATATGTGCTGATTGCGGATATAATGCAGATTTCCGAAATATGAATGTACATTTCCCACTCATACTCCTTCATCCACGATTTCTCAAACTCATTTGCTAATCTCGTTTCAATTACTAAAATACCCCATAATCGCCTTTTATTAACTTACCATATCCAAACGTTTCTCTTTGCAGCCCGAATCAATGCTAGACGGTACGACCTCTTTTGTTGAAGAAAATTATGTGATGTTTCGTGGGCTGCCCAACATCAATGGGAATACATGCTACGCACAATCAGTTCTTCAATGTTTATTGCGTTGCCATGAGTTCCAGCGGTGCCTGGATTTACATTATCCCACGCATTGCCAAAGTTCACTAACTGAATGCATTATTTGCATGGTTAAAAATCTTTGCCAATTAAGGAATGTTTCATACGCACAGCTTGAAGCTTTTCACAATGTGGCCACTTCAAAACTTACAAAAGATGAAGGCCAATCTGATCCCTCGAATTGGTTACTTGACTTTATGGACCTTTGTCGGAGTCAGTGTCCCTCTAATTTTGACCAATTGCTTTTTACGACTGAAGGTTTACGAACTTGTGGTTGTGGACCGATTTATGAGGGAGTCGAATCGTGGTGGATGCAAAGTTTAACAACGAATGTCCCCGCTTCACGATGTATAAGCCTAACGTCGTTACTCGGTGAATTCACGAAAGTAAACAATGGGCGTT
Organism: Cytophagales bacterium; assembly: GCA_044357485.1. Lineage (GTDB taxonomy): Bacteria > Bacteroidota > Bacteroidia > Cytophagales > UBA9547 > CALPQG02. Next base: position 66 of record JBIKPL010000404.1, on the reverse strand, counting down.
GCCACGAATGTAAACAAAAAGCTGTATTCTATACTTTTATCAAAGGTCGTGGAAATCTTGTCATTA